>NZ_JAKMRT010000010.1:0-66251 GCF_025772225.1 Campylobacter sp. IFREMER_LSEM_CL1097
TTTCTTTTTGTTCTATTTTTATAATTTCTAAAAGCTTATTTTTGTCTATGATAATATCTTGTTTATTGCAAATTTTATAAACATGCAATAAAAAAGTAGGAAAATCTACTATGGATTTAAATTTACCTTGGTTTGCCTTGTCTTGATTTGGTTTGTCAAATGATTTTTCAGGTTGTATGATATTATTTATATAATTATCTCCACTACTTTCATTTGATTTAGAAATCACTCTATCACTAGCTTTTTGAAAGATATAATTATCCATTTGTGAGCAAATATCCCATATATGAGCATAAAAAGCTCTTTCTTTTTCATTAATATTTGAAAGCAGTCTTGCTTTTAAAATTTCATGTTTTTCTAGTTGTTTGCCGCGGTTATTCATACGGATAAAAAAGCGATTTAAGTCAGTATTTTCGGCTAATTCTACAAAAACAAAATTTACATTACTATAAATAAAATTAGAAAACTTTGCAATATCATCATTTTTGATATTCTCTTCAAACCAATTTACTATAATTTCTAAAGCTTGTGGTATGTTTTGGCATATATCCTGTGGAAATTTTTTAATTTCTTGTAAGAATAAATTATTATCATCTTTTTTATCACTACAAAATTTAGCAAATTCCTTTAAAACTTTTTCTTCTTTTTCTCTTATAGGCATAGAAATTCTAAGTTTATCGCCTTGCATAATAAAATCTTTCCATTTTGGTTGATCGCTTGGATTTTTATAAGAAAGAAAAAATCCTATCAAAAACAAAGTTGTTAAGCGTTGTTGGCCATCTATGAGTAGATATTTATCATCTTTTTGGCTTACTACTACATTACCGATAAAGTATTTATTCTTACTTTCATTAGTTTTTATATCATTAAGTAAAGTTTGTATTTGCTCTTTATCCCACTCATATAGTCTTTGATAAGGTGGAATTTCAAAAAAAATACTTTGTTCTTTATTATCAATATTTACTATACTCTTAATACTTATAACACTTGCTTGATTTTGATTATTTACTAAATTACTTTCCATTTGTATTCTCCTTAAACTATATGCTTTTGTATGTGTTGTTTTTCATAAATTTCTTTGGTTTTTTCTAAATACCATTCTTTCCCACCATTACGCTTCTTTTGATTTGGATTTTTATTATCAATAATTGAATTTTTTGTTTTTCTTTCTTCTTCATTTTTTATAACTATAAAATCAAGTAAATTTTGCTCTAATTCCTCTTCAAAAGATACAAAATACACTTTTTCTAAAAATTCCAAAGCATAATCTCTTTGAGTAGCCCTATAAATACTTGGTCTATAAACTCTCAAACTAAAAGCAGCTCTTGCAATTAAGGCTAAGAAATAATCACTATTACCATTTGGAAATTTAGAAAAATAAATCATCATAGCAATGGCGTAAATGTATTTATTATAAATAAATCCTGTGTAATATATTTCATCTAGCTCTTGGTATAAAGCATTATTTGATAACTTATCAAAAAACTCATTGTATTTAAACAAATACTCAAAAAAATCCACCCCATTAGCAAAACTACTTAAAACCCCTAAATCTTCCTTGCTATAAAGGAATTTATCACTAAAAAATTCTTTACAAAACTCTTCGTATGCTTTAATATCATTAGCATTAATGCTTTTGTGCTTTAACCATGCTCTAGCAGGTGCTAAAAGCTCATCAAATAAAATAGTGATTTTCCTTTCATCTTTTGCAAGATTTTCAAATTTCCTTGCATAATAACCTAGCATACTACCTTGTTTTTTCTCTAAAGAATACAAATGAAAAGCCTTTATAAGATCATATGATTTTAAACCTTTACCTTTTGAATTTGCACTATCAAAAAACAAAAACGCATCATCTTCGCTTGGAGCTAAAACGCAGATAAATTCTATATTTTTTAAAAGAAAATTTAAAAACTCGCATTCTTTATCACTACAACTTTCAAAATAAGCTTTTATATACTCGTAATTTTCTTTGATATGGTATTTTGACTCATTATGAGAGTATTTAACATTATTTAAAAAATTACATTTACATAAAACTCTTAAAATCAAAGCCAAAGTAGTAAGGCGTTGTTGGCCATCTACTATATTAAACTTTTTTTCTGTATTTTCTGTATTTTCTGTATGTAATATCAAACTTCCTAAAAGATATTTTTGTTTTTCAACATCTTGTTTATTTTGGTTTTTATCTATTTGTTCGCTTATATCTTTTAAAAGAATTTTAACTTGCTCTATACCCCAAGCATAAGGGCGTTGATAATCAGGTATGTTTAATAAAAACTTATCTTTTGAAAATATATCTGATTTTTGATCATTTTTACCATCTACTTTACCACACACCAACTCTTTCAAACTTACAACGCAAGATTTTACTTTTGTATTTTCACCACTCATTTACAACCTTTCTAAATTTTAAGCTTATTATATCAAGCTATCTATCATTTCCAAAGCTTCCAAAGCTTTCATCTTAAGCCCTATGCCATTTCTAAAAAACTTTGGAAAATCACACTCATTTGGATTGATCCTTAAAAGTGTTCTAGCTTTGCTTTTTTTACAAAAATTCTCGCCAAATATACGCATACTAGGTACAGCCTTACCAGCTCCAAGCTCTATAAGCAAGATGTTTTTATCCTCTAAGGGTTTAAGCCAGTTTTTATAACTTTGCTTTTGTAAAAAATAACGGCTATCATTAAAACTACCATCATTAAACATCAAGATATTTGGTCTTGCTAAACCTTGACATCTAGGACATTTTGGCAAAGATAAGGCTTTGAAATTTTCCATATCTATATCTAATTCCTCTTGCATTTGCCAGATCAAATCACCGCATGCATAATTAAAACATTGCAAGTAATTTATATTTCCATGAAATTCATAAATTTTATTCTCATCAAAACCAGCCTTTTTAAAATGTCCATCTACATTAGTCGTAACGACATAATAATCTTGTTTGCTTTTTGCAAGTTTTAAAAGTATTTCATAACCTTTATGTGGCTTAGTATCTTTGTATAATTTAAATCTATGTCCATAAAAAGCCCAAGCAAGCTGTGCATTTGTATAAAAATTTGTAGGATTAGCCATGCGTTCAAAGTCTATGTCTAGTTTTTGCAAATGCGGATAAGCTCTCCAAAAACCTTCTTTTCCTCTAAAATCAGGCAAACCACTATCTACTCCCATGCCAGCTCCAGCTGTGATGATGATTACCTCTGCTTTGTCTAAAGCTTCTTTTATATAAGTTTGTATTTGCATTTTTTACCTTTAAAAATTTTCATAATCAAATTTCCTAGCCTCATGTAGCTCTTTGGCTACTTCAAGGCTCATTTCCCAAAAAACTGCATTCATAGATTTTGGCATGCAATTTTCATCTTCGTATTTTTTGTTTATAGCCTTATAAACCTCATCATTTTCCTCACAATCAACAGCAAGACTACCTAAATAAGGATACAACAAATACCCCACCGGAGCCGTATCAAATACCATAGTTAGTTTTGTTTTTGGAAAATTTTCTTTCATAAAAGCTAAAAATTCATCTCTAGCTTTATAATCTGTCTTGTCTTGATCAAACAAATCGCTATATTTTGTTTTATTGACATGAAAATCATTATTTGGAGTGTTAAAACACATCCAAAAAGATTTTTTACCTTTTTGGATGGTATAATCTTGAATAGTCTCAAGTGCTAAAGCCATTTTTTATCCTTTTTATATTGTATTGATATAATTATACTATATAAAATGGACTTTTAATGTCTATATTTTAACCTTTACATTTTTGAGCTATCACATCCATAGCTTCTTGCGAGAGAACAAAATTTGTATGATAAAGCAAGCAGCTACCCATATCAAGTACTTTTAACACAAGCTTTTTGTTATTAGCATCTTTTGGATTATGTCTTGTATTAGCTAGATCATAAATTTCATACACCATATCTTTACTAAGCTTATTAATGTCAAGTTCTATGATATTTTCTTCAAATTTCATAGGATCTTGTGTAAATTCTTCTTTGTTTTCTTTTTTTGCAAAGCTTTTTTTCTTACTAAAAGATTTTAGCTCATTTTCCTTTGCTTCTTCTAGTGTATAAATTTCATTTAAACTAAAGCTTAAGTCATTGTCATTGTTTTTATATCTTAGTAAAAAGGCAAAGGCTTCATCTTTGCTTTCTTTAAAAAGTGTTTCAACTTTTTCTACTTGAGTTTCAAAAATAATCATATCAAAAGAAGAATAAAAGTCTAAAACCACAGCCTTAGCATATCTTTTACCACTTTTACTCATCATTGATTTAAAATCTTCAATCTTTCCTACAACCAAAAGCTCACCCTCGCCTTTGAGTGTTTCAAAATCCATACTTTTAAAATATTCTATACCTTCTATTTGACTTGCAAATTTATCCAAAGGATGGCCTGATACATAAATTCCTAAGATTTCTTTTTCATAGCCTAGTTTTTCCATTAACTCAAATTCTACTTTGCTATCATGAAGCCCTACTTTGATATCTGCGGCTATTTCTTCTTCTCCAAAAAGAGAAGCAGTAGAATTTCTTTTAACTTCAGCTATTTTTCTACTTGTTTCTGAAATAAGCTCAAGATTATCTACTAAACATTTTCTAGTATAACCAAACTCGTCAAAAGCACCTGATTTAGCTAAATTTTCTATAGTTTTTTTATTAATCTTAGTAGGATCAATAGAGCTTATAAAATCATCAAAATCACTAAAGCCCTCTTCCTTGCGAATAGTCATGATATTTTCTATCGCAGGAATTCCCACACTCTTAATCGCTCCAAGCCCATAAATAATAGCTTCAGAACCATCTTCAAGCTTAGTTGCACTAAATTCTCTTTGAGCTTTATTGATATTTGGTGGCAAAAGCTTGATATTCATTCTTTTCATCTCTTCAATGTATTTTGCGACCTTATCCACATTGCTTTCTTCGCTTGTTAAAAGCGCAGCCATAAACTCACTTGGATAATAAGTTTTTAAATACGCTGTTTGAAAGGTTATAAGTGCATAGGCAGCCGAGTGAGATTTATTAAAACCATATTCAGCAAATTTCAAAATAAGCTCAAACAAATCATCAGCCTTTTTCTCATCATAGCCTTGTTTTTTAGCTCCTTCTAAATACTCTGCTTTAAGATTGTCCAAAATTTCTCTTTTTTTCTTACCCATAGCACGACGCACATTATCAGCTCCACCCAAAGAAAAACCACCAATTTTTTGCACTATTTGCATAACCTGCTCTTGATAAACTATAACCCCATAAGTGTTTTCAAGTATAGGTTTTAAATCTTCAAATGCATAAGTAGCAGCCTTTCTACCATGTTTAATATCGATAAAATCATCCACCATCCCACTATCAAGTGGTCCTGGTCTATATAAAGCCAAAACCGCGATTAAATCTTCAAATCTTTCAGGCTTTAACCTAGCATTCAAACTTTGCATACCGCCTGATTCTATTTGAAAAATACCCAAGGTATTACCACTTTGTATGGTTTTATAAACCTTAGGATCATTCATATCAATCTTTTCCCAAATTACATCTTTACCATAGCGCTTTTTTACTAGCTTAATCGCATTATCAATTACTGTAAGAGTTTTTAAACCCAAAAAGTCAAATTTGATTAAATCTACATCTTCAAGATATTCTTTAGAATACTGGGTTACCAAATGACGCTCATCATTTTTGCTTTGTCTAAAAAGCGGAGCTTTATTCCACAAAGCTTCATTAGATATCACAACTCCGGCCGCGTGCATACCTGCATTTCTATTTAAACCCTCTAGTGCCTTAGCAAAATCCCAAACTTGACGCCCCTTTGGATGAGAATTTACAAATTCAGCTATTTTTGGTTCTTGCTCATAGGCTTTTTCTAAAGTAATTTTTAGCTCTTCAGGAACTAATTTTGCCAAAGCATCTGCATCAGGTATGCTCATATCACAAACCCTAGCTACATCACGGATTACCCCCTTTGCTAAAAGCTTACCAAAGGTAATGACTTGTGCAACCTTTTCAGCTCCATATTTATCGATCACATAATCAATCACTTCCCCTCTTCTATCTTGACAAAAATCCACATCAATATCGGGCATTGATACACGCTCAGGATTTAAAAATCTCTCAAAAAGAAGATTATAAGGTATAGGATCTAAATCTGTAATTTTCAAACAATACGAAACTAAACTCCCCGCTGCACTCCCACGCCCTGGGCCAACTGGTATATCTTTTTCCTTAGCTGCGGCGATAAAATCATGAACGATTAACATATAACCTGAAAATTTCATATTTTTAATAATACTAATTTCTAAATCAAGCCTATCTTTATACTCTTGGTGCTTACTCTCATCGATAAATTGAAGTCTTTCTTCTAAGCCTTTTTTACAAAGATACTCAAAAACTATATCATCATTATCAAAGCTAAATTCTTGATCTTCTTGTGCTAGATTTAAACTATATTTTTTTGCATATTCACGGGTAAATTTAAAATTTGGTGGGGTTGGATCGCCCAGTTTTAATTCTAAATTGCATTTATTAGCTATTTCTTGAGTATTTTCAATGGCTTCAGGAATATCAGCAAAAAGCTCGCTCATTTGCTCTGGCGTTTTTACATAAAACTCATGCACCTCATGTCTTAAACGCCCTGGATCATCAAGCTTAACCCCCATAGCTATACACATAAATACTTCATGAGCAGCCGCTCTTTCTTTAAAAGTGTAATGCGTATCATTAGTTGCAATAATTTTTATATCAAGCTCTTTAGCAAGTTTGATGATAGAATCATCAATAAATTTTTGATCATCAATACCATGACGCATAATTTCAAGGTAAAAATCATCTCCAAAAACCTTTTTATACCATAAAGCTGCTTCTTTTGCACCCTCATAACCCTTTGCGCCAAATTTTATATTTCTTTCATTCTTGGTATTTAAATGCCAATTAACCTCACCTTGCAAACACGCAGAAGAGCAAATCAAACCCTCACTATGAGCCTCTAAAAGCTTTTTATTAATCCTTGGGTAATAATACAAGCCATGTATATAACTTTGCGAGCTCAAATACATCAAATTTTTATAACCAATTTCATTTTTAGCAAATAAACAAAGATGAAAACGCTGTCTTGAGCTTTTATCACTTAAATCATCGTGATTATGTAAATATGCTTCAAGCCCTATAATAGGCTTAATTCCTTCAGCTCTCATTGTTTTATAAAAATCAATAGCACCAAACATATTTCCATGATCAGTCATAGCAACACTTGTTGCACCTTGTGCTTTTAGCGTTTTAGCTAGCTCTTTGAGTTTATTTGCTCCATCAAGTAAAGAATATTCTGTATGTAAATGTAAATGTGTAAATTGGCTCATATTTTTCCTTGTATTTTTTTATTATTATAAAAAAAAACCTTAAATTTAAAACTTACAAGCATAAAAAATGTATAATAGCTTACTTTCAAAAAAAGGAGTAAAAAAATGGAAGTAAAAATTTATTATTGTAATCTTTGAAATTACAAACCACAAGCTGCAAGGGTTGCAGAAGAAATACAAAATGAATTCAAAGATGCGCAAATTTCTACCATAGAAAAAGGTGGTGGTCATTTTATAGTAGAAGTAGATGGTAAAATCATTTACTCTAAAAAAGACTTGTTTAATTGTGAAGTAGATAGATTTCCTCATGAGGGTGAAATTACCAAGCTTATGAAACAAATGTAAGCTAAACCCTCATTAGCGAGGGTTTATTTTGTTAAAGGAACAAGCATACCTTCATAAAGTTTTTGATAAATTTCTTCTGAGCATAAATGTTTAGCAAGCTCTAAACCAAATAAAATAGCCGTAGCAGGCCCAGCTGCTGTGATGACATTTTCATTTACCACAACTGCTTTATTTACTCTTATACCTTCAATACCCGCTTCACAACCAGGATAGCAAGAAAACTCCCCGTTAATCACCCCTGCTTTTGCCAATACCATAGGTGAAGCACAAATAGCAGCTACGATTTTTTTCTTAGCATGTAAATCTTGTATGATTTTTATGATAAGTGAATTGTTTTTTAAATTCATCATACCTTCAAATCCACCCGCCAAAGCAATTGCATCTAAATTTTCTTGATCAACACTAGCCAAACTCACATCAGCCCTTATGCTAATTCCATTAGCTCCTTGCACTAAAAGCTCATCATCTAGCGAAGCAATAATTACTTCTAAATTCCCACTAGCCTCCCCTGCTCTTTTTAAAACATCAGCTATACCTATAAACTCAGCTTCTTCAAAACCTTTTGCCAAAGGCACTAAAACTTTTTTCATTTTTTTCTCCTTTTAGTCAATAAATCTTTTATTTAATTCATGAAAATATTCTATGCGTCTATCGCGTAAAAATGGCCACCATCTACGCACATTTTCACATCTTTGCATATCAATTTCAACGATTTTACAAAGCTCTTGTTTATCATCAGTCCTAAAAAGCTCTTCACCTTGAGCCCCAAAAACAAAAGAATTCCCCCAAAATCTTATACCTTCTTCCACACCGCTTTCATCTTTTTCAAAACCCACTCTATTAATAGCTACTACAGGTAAGCCATTAGCTATAGCATGACCTCTTTGCACGCCTATCCAAGCTTCAAGCTGTCTTTGTTTTTCTTCTTTTTCATCCTTATCAAACCAACCTATAGCAGTAGGATAAATCAAAATTTGAGCTCCCTTTAAAGCCATTAACCTAGCAGCTTCAGGATACCATTGATCCCAGCATATTAAAATCCCAAGCTTTCCAACACTTGTTTGTATAGGCTCAAAACCCAAATCACCTGGAGTAAAATAAAATTTTTCATAAAAACAAGGATCATCAGGAATATGCATTTTGCGGTATTTGCCTGCTATGGAGCCATCTTTTTCAAATACCACACTAGTATTATGATAAAGCCCTGCACTTCTTTTTTCAAATAAAGAAGTTACCAAAACAACTTTATTTTCCCTAGCTACATTAGACCAAAATTTAACATCCTCTTCATAGTCATTTGCCAAATCAAAAAAGTTTGTATTTTCACTTTGACAAAAATACTGCGTTTGATGAAGCTCTTGCAAACACACAAGCTCAGCCTTTTCTTTTGCTGCTTGTTTAATAAGTTCGCATGTTTTTTCTATAGTTTTTTCTTTATTTTGTTTAAATTCTTGCTGAATGAGCGCTAATTTCATTTTTACTCCTTTCTTCTTCTGAATCATCATAAGGATCTAAATGTATATGGATATTCCAAAAATCATCTTTAAAATGTTCTCTTATGCTATCTTCAATCTCATCACCAATCTCATGAGCTTTTAAAAGTGATATTGTAGGTTCAAAAACTAAATGCACACTAACATAAAGCATATCAGGACTTTTTCTAGTTTTTAAATGATGAAAACTTTTGACTTCTTTATTTGCACTTATGATTTGTTTAATCACTTCAACTTGTTCTTTATCAATAGCTACATCTAATAAAATTTTAGAACTTTCCTTAATGATTTTAAAAGCTGAAAAAATCGTATATAAACTTATAGCTATGCCAAATAATCCATCAATAAAATGATAATTTGTAAAAGCTATAATCACAAGTGCTAAAAGCGTTAAAGCATTAGTCAAAAAGTCTATTTTATAGTGTAAGCTATCAGCTTTTATAATCAAGCTTTTTGTTTTCTTAGCAACATAATTTAAAAAAACCACCAAACACAAAGTCACAGCCATAGCAAAAGCCATGACAAAAATTCCAAGATCAAGTTTTTCTACACTTTCTTGATTGTGAATTTTCAAAACACTCTCATAAAAAATATAAACCCCAATCCCACTAATAACAAGACCTTCAAAAAGCCCCATTAAAGCTTCAATTTTACTAAGGCCAAAATTATATTCCTTGCTAGAGCCTTGAGAGCTTTTTTTCAAAGCTAAAAAATTTAAACCCGAAATCACACAATCAAGCAAAGAATCAATCGCGCTAGAAAGTACTGCAACAGAACCTGAAGCTAATCCTACTGCAAATTTTATAATAGCTAAAAAAATAGCACATACACTTGCAATGATAGTTGCGCTTTTTTGTAAATTCATCTTTGACCTTCATAGCGGTTTTGACAAGAGCAATGCAAAGAACCATTTTGTCTTAAAAACACCCTTGCATCAACCCCTACTACTTTTCTATCTTTGCATGCTTTTTGTAAATTTTCTAATACCAAAGCATCATTTTCATCATTATAAGTTGGCACTATCAAACCACCATTAACAAAAACAAAATTTGCATAAGTAGCACCAAGTCTTTTACCTTCAAAATACAAAGGCTTAGGTAAAGGAAGCTCTAATAAATCAAATCCTGTTTTTTTAAGTTCCTCTTCCATAGCCTTTAAAGGTTTATAATGCTCATCATTTTCATCTTTACACACACAATAAGCAATAGTTTTTTCATTTATAAATCTTGCTAGAGTATCTATATGATGATCAGTATCATCGCCTTTTATATAACCATGATTTAACCATATAATTTGTTTTAAGCCAAAAATTTCTTTTAACTTAGCTTCAATTTGCTCTTTATTAAAATGTGAATTTCTATTTTCATTTAACAAACAAGCACTCGTTGTAAGCATTACTCCTTGCCCGTTAAAATCAATACTCCCACCTTCTAAAATAAGATCAATTTTTTCTAATTTTCCAGATAATTTTTGTGCAAAAAGTTTTGAATTTACCGCATTATCTAAAGAACTTTGAAATTTATCGCCCCAAGCATTAAAAGTAAAATCAAGCCCTATAATTTTATCATCTTCACGCACATCAATTGCACCAAAATCTCTAATCCAAGTATCATTAGTATCACACTTAAAAAAATCTACATTTTTTATATGTTTAAATCTTTGAAAATCTTTTTCACTTGGAGCAATAAGTAAAACTTTTTGAAAATTTGCCACAGCTTTAATAAATTCCTCATAGCTTTGCATAATTTCTTCTAAATAAGGACTCCAATCGCTATTTTTATGGGGTAATGAAAGTAAAAGTAGCTCTTGTTTTTGCCATTCTGCTATGCTTTTTCTCATTGATAATTTCCTTTGATAAAATGTATAAAAAGGTAACATTAATTACATATTCTAAAAAATATTAATAATATCATTTTTATCTTTAAAAACGGCATAGTAGTATTTAAAGATACTTTTACATTAAAAACATTTAATATTTTTTTAAATTTCAAGTTATAAGATGAAAATAAGACAAGTTTAAGGAGGTAAAATGAAAAAAATTGTATATTCTGTCTTATCTTTATCTTTTTTAATGAGTTCTGCTTTTGCCATTGATCAAGCAAAACTTCAAGCAAAAAAGCAAACAGGTATCCATTTACAAAGTGCACAATGGAAAGTCCCAAATACTATAGAAAATGGTATTATCATTGAAGATAAGCTTCCAAATTCACCTTATACTCAAGCAGTCATTTTGGGTAATAAAATTTTAAATTACACCACAAACTATATAGGACCTCAAGCAAAAAATCCTAAAAATCGTTATACAGGTAATAATCTTTCTTGCTCAAGCTGTCATGCTAATGCTGGAACTATAAAAAATCAATCAGGTTTTGTAGGAATTTATGCACGCTTTCCACAATATAATGCAAGAGCGGATAAAATAATCACTCTAGAAGATAGGATTAATGGCTGTATGGAAAGATCCATGAATGGCAAAAGGCTTCCAAACAACTCTCCTCAAATGAAAGCCATACTTGCTTATATGCATTATATTTCTCAAGGTATAGAAGTAGGAGCAAAAACACAAGGACAAGGATTACCTAAAATATCCTTTTTAAAAAGAGCAGCAGATCCTAAAAAAGGTAAAGAAATTTATCAAAATAAGTGCGTAGCCTGCCATGGAGAAAATGGAGAGGGGATAAAAAGTAATGATCCTAGTATGAGTTATTACATATATCCTGCTTTATGGGGAAATGATAGTTACAACACAGGTGCTGGCATGTATAGACTTATCAAAGCTGCAAGTTATATCAAAGCAAATATGCCAAAAGATGATGCAACCTTAACTCTAGAACAAGCTTATGATGTGGCAGCTTATATTAATTCTCAACCAAGACCTATTAAAAAGAATAGAAATAAAGACTTTCCAGATCGTGATGTAAAACCTGCAGATATGGATGTAAAACCTTATGCTAAACATGATAAATTTAGTATAGAGCAACATCGTTATGGTCCTTTTGAACCTTTATATATTAATACAAAATAATTTTTAAGAATAGCTAATTCTAGCTATTCTTTTTTTAAAACCCAAGCAAAATACCATATCGCAAAAGATAAAAGCAAAATCATAAAAAGCTTTTTATCATACACTCCAAAACCAATATAAAGCACAGAATACATAAAACCAAAACTTCCTACATAAATGCAAATTCTACTCATTAAACCATTTTCTACTGCTCTAAAACATGGACATTTGTGAAAAAATTTCTTTTTTGTTTCTTTGGGTTTAAAAAAACTCAAAATCGCACTTAAAATCAGTAAAAAACTTAAAAAATATAAAACCTTATCCATTAATGAAAATACCTTAACCAAGCAGAAATTGCACTTTGCTCTTCTCTTAAAGAACTTTCTTCTCCATGCCCTGGAAAAAGCTTAAAATTTTTTTCATAAGCTAAAACTTTAAGCAAACTCTCTTTCATCTTAGTTGCATCTGAGTAAGGAAAATCCCACCTACCAATACTACGATAAAATAAAAAATCCCCACTAAAAAGCACATCTTTGCCCACAAGTTCTATCATACAACACCCTGGAGTATGCCCTGGGAAATGATGAAATTTAAACTTAAACTCATCTATACTAAATTCATTTTCATTTTCTATCAATACATCAGCACTTGAATGCTCAAAACCATAATTAAAAGGATCTTTTAGCATAAAAGCATCATCTTTATGGATAAAAATTGGAATTTCATAAGCCATTTTAACTTTAGCATTATCATAAACATGATCATAATGACCATGGGTATTTAAAATAGCTAAAGGTTTGCTTGTATTTTCTTTGATAAACTTATAAGCATTTTCTCCTGGATCGATGATAATTTGCTTGTTATTATGATCTATAATATAACAATTTGTTTCATACATTCCACATGGTTGTTTTAAAATACGCATATAAACTTCCTTTTAACTAAATCAAATATAATTTTAAAAAATTAATATTTAAAGATTTTTTATGAATTATACAAAATTACAAGAATTATTGATCAATTTTATAAAAGAACAAGCAAGAGATAAAAATCTCATCTTAGGTTTAAGCGGTGGGATAGATTCAGCTTTAGTAGCTCATCTTTGCAAAAAAGCAGTAGGTGAAAAACTTTTTGTGCTTTTAATGCCTACAAAATATTCTAAAAAAGAAAATTTAGATGATGCATTAATGCTTTGTAAAGATTTGCAAATTCATCATAAGATCATTTATATTGATGAAGTACTTTGTGCTTATGAAAAAATTTGTCAAGATTTAAGCCATTTACGCTTTGGGAATTTAGCTGCAAGAGTGCGTATGAGCTTGCTTTATGATTATTCAGCCTTGCATAATGCTTTAGTGGTAGGCACTTCTAATAAAAGCGAACTTATGCTTGGTTATGGAACTATTTATGGAGATTTAGCTTGCGCTTTTAATCCTTTAGCTACACTTTATAAAAGTGAAGTTTTCGAGCTTGCTAAATTTATAGGTGTACATGAAAATTTCATACAAAAAGCCCCTAGTGCTGATCTTTGGCCAAATCAAAGCGATGAAAAAGATCTTGGCTATAAATATGAAGTTTTAGATGAAGTTTTAAAAGCTTTAGAAAATAATCAAAGCTTAGAAAATTTTGATGAGAATTTAAAAAATTTAGTCTTAGAGCGTGTGCAAAATAATGCCTTTAAAAGAAAACTTCCAACAACATTAAAGAATACATATGACTTGGCTTGATCGGTATTTTTTTAAACCTAATTTTTTGCAAAAAATTCTAGCCTTTTTGCTTTTACCTTTTAGCTTTTTATATATGATTATAGCTATTTTAAATACTAAATTTAAAAAAGAACTTGATTTTAATTTACCCATTATAAGCATAGGTAATCTAACCCTAGGAGGCAATGGAAAAACTCCCATTTGTAAAGCCATAGCTGCTGAGTTTGAAAATTGTTTTATCATCTTAAGAGGCTATAAAAGACAAAGTGAAGGCTTAATCATCGTTAAACACAAAGATAAAATTTTATGCAGCATTAAAGAAAGTGGCGATGAAGCTATGGAGTATGCACTTACAAAGCACATTAGTGGAGTGATAGTAAGTGAAGATAGAGTTAAAGGCATACAAAAAGCTATCGAACTTGGAGCAAAGATCATACTTTTAGACGATGCTTTTTCTAAATTTCATATTAAAAAACTTAGTATTTTATTACAAAGCAAAGATGAGCCTTTTTTTGATTTTACCCTACCTAGCGGGGCTTATCGTTTGCCAAAATCTTTTGCTAAAAGGGCTGATTTTATAGCTAAAGAAAATGAAGATTTTGTGCGTTATTCTCATGTAAAAGAAAATCAAAAAGCTATTTTAATAAGCTCTATTGCAAAGCCTTTTAGATTATATGAGCATTTTATTAAAGCTAGGGCTTGTTATTTTTTTGCTGATCATTATACTTTCAAAAAAGAAGAATTAGAAAAACTTTTAAAAAAACACAATTGTGACACCTTAATGCTAACCTTTAAAGACTATGTCAAGGTAAAAGATTTTGGCTTTAAAACAGAATTAATTCATCTTGATATTATTTTAAAAGACGGCTTTAAGCAAATTTTGCAAGATTATATTGATAAATTTAACAATAAGGAAAAAAATGTTACTACACTCAACCCAAGATAAAAATCACCAAGTAAGCTTTTCAAAGGCCTTACTTAGCCCTAGTGCATCTAATAATGCTTTATATGCACCACTTAATCTGCCAAAGCTTGATAATGAAGCTTTAAAAAATTTAAATTACAAAGAATTAGCTTTAAAAATTATCGCAGCTTTTGATTTTGATTTAGAGCTTGAAGTTTTTGAAAAAGCTTTGAAAACTTATGAGAGTTTTGATGATAAAACCTGCCCTATTAATTTGAAAAAAATCAATGATAAGCTTTATATTAATGAATTATTCCATGGGCCAACAAGAGCTTTTAAAGATATGGCTTTGCAACCTTTTGGCGTGCTTTTAGAATACTTAAAAAAAGATGATGATTTTTTAATCATGTGCGCTACAAGTGGTGATACAGGACCTGCTACACTAAAAAGCTTTGAAAATAAAAAAGGCATAAAAGTAGTTTGTATTTACCCAAATGAAGGTACAAGTAAAACTCAAGCTTTACAAATGACACATTCAAATGCAAGCAATTTAAAATCCATAGCCATTGAAGGTAATTTTGATGATGCACAAAATGCTCTAAAAACACTTTTGAATGATGAGGATTTTAAAAATATTTTAAAAGAAGAAAAGTTAAGTCTAAGTGCTGCAAATTCGGTTAATTTTGGAAGAATACTTTTTCAAATCATCTATCATTACTATGCTAGCTTAAAAATTGATAAAACAATAGACATTATTGTGCCGAGTGGAAATTTTGGCGATGCTTTGGGAGCTTATTATGCTAAAAAAATGGGAGCAAATATAGGTAAAATTAAAATTGCTTCCAATTCAAATAATATCTTAAGTGAGTTTTTTAATACAGGCAAATATGATTTAAGAAATAAAAGCTTGCAAAAGACTATTTCCCCTGCTATGGATATACTCATATCATCAAATATAGAAAGATTACTTTTTGATAAATTCAAAGATGAACGCACCAAAGAGTTAATGCAAGCTTTAAAGAATGAAAAATATTATGAGCTTAGCCAAAAAGAACTAGAGCTTTTACAAGAAGACTTTGAAGCTGATTTTTGCAATGATGATGAGTGTATGCAATATATCAAACAATACAGCCACTTAGGACTTTTAGATCCTCACACTTGCACTTGCTTTAAAATGCTTGATTCTAACACCACGACACTCATCACTTCCACAGCACAATGGAGTAAATTTACCCCAAGTATGTATCAAGCAATTTATAACAAAGAATGTCAAGATGAACAAGCTTGTATGCAAGAACTTGCAAAAGAATTTAAGCAAGAAATTCATCCAAATATTGCAAGCTTATTTACAAGCACTCAAAAACAAAATCAAGTTTACAAACTCAAAAATCTAAAACAAACTATTATAGAATGGATAAAACAATGATAATCATACCAGCAAGATTAAAATCAAGTCGTTTTAAAAATAAAATTTTATGTGAGATTGATAATTTACCTATGTTTATTTATACAGCTAAAAAAATGCAAGAAGTTGATGAAGTGTATGTGGCACTTGATGATGAAGAGGTTTTAAAAATAGCACAAAAACACAATATAAAAGCAGTTTTAACAAGCAAAAATCATGAAAGTGGCACTGATAGGATCAACGAAGCTTGTCAAATTTTAAAACTAAATGAAAATGAGCTAATTATTAATGTCCAAGCTGATGAGCCTTTTATAGAAACACAAAATATTAAAGATTTTAAAGAATTTAGCCAAAAAGCTTTTGAAGATGAGCTTTGTTTTATGAGTAGTTGCTACAAAGAAGTAGATGCGAAAGCTTGTGATGATCCAAATTTGGTTAAAGTAGTTACTGATAGTAATGATTATGCTTTATATTTTTCAAGATCTAAAATTCCTTATGAAAGGGCAAATTATAAACAAAATTTTAAAGCCCACCTTGGAATTTATGCATATAGGGTTAAAAATTTACAAGAATTTTGTACTTTGAAAAACTCAGCTTTGGAAGAATGTGAAAAATTAGAACAATTAAGAGCCTTAGAAAATGGCAAAAAAATCAAAATGTTAAAAATACAAAGTCAAAGCATAGGTATAGATACAAAAGAAGATTATGAGAAAGCTTTGGCTAAATTTGGAGTTAAAAAATGAAAAAAATACTTTTTTTACTAAGCTTATTTTTTACACTTCATGCAAAAGAATTAATCGTAGGTATGGAACTGGCCTACCCTCCTTTTGAAATGAGTGATACTAAAGGCAATCCAAGTGGTATTAGTGTAGAGTTTTTACAAGCCTTTGCCAAAGAAAAAAACTATGATTTAAAAATTCAAAACATAGCTTGGGATGGACTTATACCTGCTTTAAGAACTCAAAAAATAGATCTAATCATGTCTTCTATGAGTATAAGCGAGCAAAGAAAAAAAGTAATAGATTTTACCTTGCCTTATGCTAAGGCAAATTTAGCGATATTAAGCGCTAAAAAATCAAATATTAATTCCATAGAAGATTTAAATCAAAAAGGAAAAATCCTTGCTTTAAAAAGAGGTTCAAGTGCGCATTTATATGCTCAAAAAAATCTTAAAAATGCAAAAATCCTAGTATTTGATAAAGAAAATGCAGCTATTTTAGAAGTCATTCAAGCAAAAGCTGATGCTTTTATTTATGATCAAATGAGTATTTATAAAGCATGGAAAAAACATCCTGAGCAAACAAAAGCTATTTTTACCCCTTTTGAAAAAACACCTGAGCAATGGGCCATAGCTTTAAATAAAAACAATACCAAATTAAAAGAAGAGCTCAATGAGTTTATTTTAAAATCTAAAAAAAATGGTCTTTTTGATAAACTAAGTCAAAAATATCTCAAAGATATGCAAGAAGTTTTCAAAGAACAAAAGCTTGAGTTTTTCTTTTAAGAAAAACTCTTTTCAAGCTTTCTTGAAAACATAGAAATAGGTAAAGTTAAAACCAAATAACAAAGCGCTAAGGGAATATAAATTTCTAAAGTAGAAAAGGTAAAAGCATTAATTTCTTGAGCATTTTGAGTTAATTCTGAAATAGCTATAACGCTTAAAAGAGAGCTATCTTTGATCAAATTACTAAGTTGTCCACTTAGTGGTGCTAAGATATTTTTTAAAGCTTGAGGAAAAATCACACTTTTATAAATTTCAAACTCACTCAAACCCAAAGCCTTAGCACTTTCATATTGCATTTTATCAACACTTAAAATCCCTGCTCTAAATATTTCACAAATATAAGCACTAGCAAATAAAGCTAAAATCAAAACTCCACAAACATAGCGATTATCAAGCCCCAAATTATCTGCAAAAATATAATAAATCAATAAAATTTGCACTAGCAAAGGTGTGCCTCTAATAAGCTCTATAAAAACTCTTGCAAACATATTAAAAAGTACGATTTTACAAAGACTCATATAACACAAAATCAAAGCAAAAATCACACCTATAATCAAAGACAAAACACTAATAAAAAAACTCGTAAAAAAACCTTGTATCATTTTGTCTTTATACTCATAAATTGCCATAAAATCAAAATTATAACTAGCGCTTAAAAAAGATAAATAAAAAAATAAAAACAATAAAAATGCTAGCAAAAAGGCATTAACTGCAAACACCTTTGGACTGATTTTTTTATGCTCATTAAATTTATTACGCACTATAAAAAGATGATTCAATTCTAGCCTTTATTTTTTATCAAATTTTTTAAGTTTTTCATCATTTAAACTAAGTTCCATCTTACGAATTTCTTCCTCACCGCTACGGACTAATTTTTTATCATATTTAAAATACTTATTTTTAATTTTATTTGGATACTCTAAAGAATTAAGTAGATATTTAAATAAATTTATCCTTGCTTTCTTTTTACTATCTGAATTAATGATCACCCAAGGACATTTTGGTGTATTAGAAGCTAAAAGCATAGAATATTTGGCTAGAGTGTATTTATCCCATAATTCTTGTGATTTTTCATCAACAACAGAAAGTTTGTATTGTTTTAGCGGATCTGTTCTCCTTTGCTCAAAACGCCTTTTTTGCTCTTGTTTGGAAACTGAAAAATAAAATTTAAAAAATAAAATTCCACTATCAAGTAGCATTTCTTCAAAAGAAGACACCTCACGCAAGAATTTTTTATGCTCATTTGGAGTACAAAAGCCCATCACAGGTTCCACCCCTGCTCTATTATACCAAGATCTATCAAAAATCACTATCTCTCCTGCTGCAGGCAAATGTGTCACATAACGCTGAAAATACCACTGAGTTCTTTCCACATCACTTGGTTTTTCAAGTGCTACCACACGACAACCTCTAGGATTTAAATGTTCAATTAATCTTTTAATAGCACCACCTTTTCCTGCTGCATCACGCCCTTCAATTAAAATCAAAACTTTTAATCCTTTATCTTTGACATGATTTTGAAATTTTAAAAGCTCGATTTGTAATCTTCTAAGCTCGCTTTCATACTCAAGTGTTGATTTTTTCACTTTAATAAGAGTAAATTTATCCTTATCCACAACAAACTCCTTAATTTAGGATAATTATTAACTTAAATTTACCACAAATAAGTAAAATAAAACAAATTTAATTTTCAATTTCAAGGAGAAAAATGCGTTTTTTAGCGGTATTTTTTATTTTTTTAAATTTAGCTTTTGCTAACAATGGAGTATTATCACTTAATGAAGCCTTTAAACTCAATACTCACAGCAATAATCAAGGAATTTTTTTAAAAATCAATCTTGCAGATAGAATTTATCTTTATAAAGATCAAATCAAAGTAGAATTAAACTCTAATGATATTACTTCTTTATTAAATTTCCCACAAACTCAAACTAGAGAAAACAAAGAAGTAATTTTTAGCCAACTTGAACTTTTCATACCTCAATTATTATTAGATGATTTTATTAAAAACAACAAAGCAAAACTTTCCCTAGCTTATCAAGGTTGTTCAGAAGAAGGTTTATGCTATCGTCCTGTATATGTAAATTATGAGCTTAATAAACAAAATGGAATTTATGCTATAAAATCCACTAAAGATCAATTTAAAAAGCAAAATGAAGATGAACAAATTGCTAATGATTTAAGTACGCAAAATATATTTATCACACTTTTGACTTTCTTTGGTTATGGCTTATTACTAGCATTTACTCCTTGCATTTTACCAATGATACCTATTCTTTCTTCATTAATTGCAATGAAGCTCAAAGACAAACCATCTAAAAAACATAGCTTTTATTTATCTTTTATCTATGTCTTTTTTATGTCTTTAGCTTATGCTATAGCAGGTGCTTTAGTGGGCCTTGCAGGAGCTAATGTGCAAGGTTTATTACAACAACCTTGGATTATCATTACTTTTGCAGGTATTTTTGTATTGCTCTCACTTTCTATGTTTGGCTTTTATGAATTACAACTGCCACTTAAATTTCAAAATTTTATCAATAAAAAAATAGAAGGCAAAAACGGGGTTTTTGGTATAGCTATCATGGGCTTTTTATCAGCTCTTATTGTAGGACCTTGCGTGGCTGCACCTTTAGCAGGGGCTTTGCTTTATATTACTAATAGTGGCGATGTATTTTTAGGAGGACTTTCTTTATTTGTGATGAGTTTTGGTATGGGCATGCCTTTACTTTTAATAGGTCTTGGAGGAAATCTTTTAAAAAGTGGGGCTTGGATGCTTAAGATAAAGATTTTCTTTGGTTTTATCATGCTCATTATGGCAGTTTGGATGCTAGAAAGAATACTTAGTGTAAATATCATTTTGATACTTTATGGAATTATAGGGGTATTTTTTGTTAGTTTTATGGGTTTATTTGATGAAGCTAAAACTAATTTTGATAAATTTAAAAAAGCAAGTATGATTTTAATTTTAGCTTATAGTTTAAGCCTAATTTTAGGCGGCTCAATGGGTTCAAAAAGCTTACTAAAACCTCTTGAGTTTAACCTTACTTCAAAAGAAAATAGCCCTAGTTTAAGTTTTAAAACCATTAAAAATTTAAAAGAACTTAAGCAAGAATTACAAAATTCTACCAAACCTGTTATGCTTGAATTTACAGCCGCTTGGTGTGAAAACTGCAAGCTCTTAGAAGAATATACTTTTACAGATGCTAAAGTACAAAATTTACTTGCTAATTACACACTTTTAAAAGCAGATGTAACACACAATAGCCAAGAAGATTTAGCTCTTATGAAAGAATTTGGAGTTTTTGGGCCTCCTGTGATGATATTTTTTAACAAAAGTGAAGAAAAAGGACGCATTATAGGCTATGTAGATGCAAATGAATTTTTAAATAGAGTTCCTTAAAGGACTCTATTTAAAATTAATTTTATTTCAAAAAACCTTTCAATCCTTCAAGCTGATATTGCCATAGTTTTTCTATAAAAATTTTAAGTTTTATTGCCAAAAGACCGCTAATTGGTTTATGTAAAACCGTGCCAACTGCATAATCTTTTCCGATTGAACAAACGGTATTTCCACTCACAAAAGAAAATTCTTGTTTAAATTCTTTCTCATCAATCATAGCCATTAAAGCTTTAGCCACATAAGCTCCTTCTCTTAATGCAAGCTGGGCTGTTGGAGGATATGGAGTGTTAGTTTTAGGGTTTTTAAATAAACTATTATCGCCTATAAAAAAGTATCTTGACGCATTTTCAACATTTAATGGATGCATGAAAGCATCTACTTCTATACGCGATCTTGTGCTTGGAAAATCTGAGCTATTTTCTATAACACTATTACCTCTAACTCCTGCAGTCCAAATAATAGTATTAGCTTTAATAAATTCTCCCCCATCAAGCCTTATACCATTTTTTTCACATTCTATAATTTTAGATTTTTCATATACTTTCACACCAAGTGCTTCTAGTCTTTGCTTTGTTTTTAGAGCCAAACTTTTATCAAACATAGGTAAAATTTGATCCATAGCTTCAATAATAGAGAGTTCTAATTTCTCATAAGAAATTTGCTCTTTTTGACAAAATATTTTAAGCTCTTTAGCTAAAGAAGCTACAAATTCAACCCCACTTAAACCCCCACCACAAACTGCGATTTTTAAATCATCTTCATTTTGGGTGGTTTTGTAATTTTTTATTTTCTCATATATTATTTCATTAATTTTTAAAGCATTTTCATAATTATCTATACTCAAAGCATATTCTTGCATACCTTTAATACCAAAAGTTTCTTTGGCAAAACCAAGCCCACATACTAAAATATCAAAGTCAAATTCATTATTTTTAGTAAAAACTTTGTCTTTAGAAATTTTTAAAACTTCATCTTGGATAAAGTTGATTTTTGGATTTAATAAAGGTAAAAGATCATATTTTGAACTATAAATATTTTCATTTGAAGCTACTTTGTGTAGTAAAATAGTATGATAATGATAAGAATTGTTATTAATCAAACTCACTTGTGCTTTTTCAAAAAACTCATCAGGTAAGGCTTTTATAGCCGATAAAGTAGCATATCCTGCACCTAAAAACAAAATTTTCTTTTTTTGCATGGATTTTCCTTTAATTTGATAAAAAAATAAATAAAAATTTGGCATAATGGTATTATTTTTTATCTTAAAATATTTTTTATTTAAATTTAGCAAGGAAAAAGCATGCAAAGACAAACTTGGAGCAATACGCTAACTTATATCCTTACAGTAGCAGGAGCGACTATTGGTTTTGGAGCCACTTGGCGTTTTCCATATTTAGTGGGTGAAAATGGAGGCGGTGCTTATGTTTTGGCCTTTTGTATAGCTATGATTTTTATAGGAATTCCTGTGATTTTGGTCGAAAATGTCATAGGAAGACGCAGAATGCTAAATTCAGTCGATGCTTTTGGCGGAAAAACAAGCGATGGAGTTAAAATATCTAATTCTTGGCAAGGTGTTGGCTATATGGGACTTTTGGGAAGTTTTGGAATCATGGCTTATTATATGGTAATAGGTGGATGGGTTTTAGCTTATATTTTTAAAATCATCATAGGTGATTTTAATCTTTCAAGTCCCATTAACGCTCAATATACAAGCGAATTTTATAGCTCTACTATAGAAAATAATCCTTTATTAATAGGAATTTTTACTACTATATTTGTGATAATTAACTGGATTATCTTAAAAAAAGGTGTGATTGATGGCATAGAAAAGTCAGTAAAATACCTTATGCCATTTTTATTTATCTGTCTTTTGGTTGTTGTTGCGCGCAATTTAACTCTCGAAGGAGCAAGCGAGGGTGTGAAATTTTACCTTACTCCTGATCTTTCCAAAATCACTCCCAAATTATTTATAGATGTTTTAGGGCAAGTATTTTTTGCCCTATCTTTAGGCTTTGGTGTAATGATAACCTTATCATCTCACCTTAAGAAAAATGAGAATTTAATCAAAACTTCTGTTTATACAGGAATTTTAAACACCCTCATAGCAGTGCTTGCTGGATTTATGATTTTCCCTGCTTTATTTAGCGTAGGTTTAACCCCTGATAGTGGACCATCTTTGGTTTTTAAAACTTTACCTGTTGCATTTTCACATATACCTTTTGGAAGTATAATTTGTGTGTTTTTCTTTTTGCTTTTAATCATCGCTGCACTTACTACAAGCTTACCAATTTATCAAGTAATCATTAGTGTTTTAGAGGAAAAATTTAAACTAGCTAAAAATACCGCTATTAATCTAACACTTGGAAGTATTTTTGTTTTAGGAAATTTACCATGTATACTTACCTATGGTCCTTTAAGAGATATTACTATCATCAAAGGAAAAAATATTTTTGATAGCTTTGATTTTATTAGTGGAAATATATTCTTTGTTTTAACCGCATTTTTTTGTTGTATTTATGTAGGTTGGGTGCTTAAAAAAGATGCTATTTATGAACTTTCCAATCAAAATACCCTAAAAGGAAGTATTTTTAAACTATGGTATTATTATGTTAAATTTATTATACCTTTGATTATCTTAGTGATTTTTTATTTTGGAATTTTTTAATTTATACTCATAACGCTTTAACATGCTTATATTTCCTTCAAGGCCTCCTTGATGGATATATAAGATTTTTCCACCAAATTGCTCTTTATGAGCTAATAAAGTTTTAAAACCCACCATATCATAAAGCAAATCAAACTCCACTCCACATTCTTTTTTTAAATCCTTATAAAGATCATAAAATTCCAAATAAGACTTAGCAAAATGATATTTTTTAGGTGGATTTAGTATGGTTAAATTATTAAAATCATAATTTGGCTCTAAGCTTAAAATTTGCTCTTTTAAATATGCACTATCGCCCACACAAGCACATGTAAAAACTTTAAATTTACTATGTTTAGCCAAAAAAGCCGCAGAAGTTCCTGTACCTGAAGGTAAAAAAATACTTACTTTTTCACTTAACTGCTCACTAAGCTCTAAGGCTAGTTGCTGGTATCCAAATTCAGCTTCTTTTATAGCCACACCCTCTTCTATAAAAATATCATCATCTTTTTTCAAGGCTAAAGCTTGCAGTCTTCTTGTGGGATAATTTATATTTTCTATCAACTCCACATTGTGTTTTAATGCAAATTCTAAATTTCCATGGGGATTTTCTTTTAAAAAAGAACTCATTTTTTCACAAACAAAAATAAGCAAAAAATCATTTTCGTAACAAAACTTAGCTAAAGCAACTAAAGCATTACTTTGAGAGGAGCCAAAAGAAATAAATCTTTGTCCTTTTTTAAATAAATGTTTATTTTTTTCAAAAAAGGCTAGTTTTCTAGCCTTATTTCCATTAATATAACCTAGTAAATCATCTCTTTTAAGTAAAAATTCAAAATCTTTGTATTTTAAAACATCAATTCTACTTGCTATCAAGGTATTTTTCAACCTTTTCTAAAGCATTATTTGTATTGATATTAAACTTAATCTCTATTCTACGACTTGCCTCTTTGTCTTCTTTACCATCTTTCATAATCACATCAGAATAAGATCTACCACTTGCCATTAAAAGTTTTTGCAATCTTGGATCTTTGTAAAATGAGTGTATAAAACTCATCACAGCATAAGCTCTTTTTTGTGATAAATCAAGATTATATATATAAGAGCCTGCACTATCTGTGTGACCTTCTATGACTATATTTTCTATACTATTTAAGATATTTTCATCTTTTAAGATATTGTCAAAATACTGTGTTAAAATTGCCTTTAAATTCTCTTTTGCTTGAGCTTTTAGAGTAAAAGAATTTGTATCAAAAAGCACTTCAGAAGGTAAAACTATCGCGCCTGTATTAGAATCTAAGGTAATATTAGTATCAAATTTTGCTTGAAGATTTTTGATAGTATTTTCTTTGATTAATCCTAGTTCTTTGATTTTGCTTTTCGCCTCATCAAAATTACGCTCTAATTCTTTGATTTCCTCATCTTTTTTATTTAATCTTTCAAGTAAAGCAAAAATTTGCTGATCTTTTTCATCTAAACTTGAATTTAAATCTTGATTAAGTTTAGTAATATTAGCTTCTAAAGCTTGTTTTTGTTTGCTGATATTATCAAGCGTACTTGAGGTATTACTTAATTTTTGGCTAAGACTTTTTAAAATATCTTCTTTTTGGTTTAATTCTTCTTTATTCTCTCTTAAGCGTTCTTCTTGTTTTTGCAAATTTTCTTTTATGATTTGTAAATCACTTTGAGTTAAAACATACTTAACAACTATAGCTCCAATAAGCAAAATAAATATAAAAAGCAAGCCTGCCATTAAATCTGCATAAGCTATCCAAAAATTATTTTCTTCATTGCTAGAATTATTTTTTATCATCTATTTTTTCATCTTCTTTTTGATTTTCAAGCTTTGCAATAACTTGTGTGGTTTGCTCATCTAATTCTTTGCTTTCTTCTTTAAATTCTTGCATTAGTGAAATTTTTTCGTCAATATTTTTTTCATCTTCATAAGCTTCTTTAAAAGTATGCATGCCCTCTATAATACTTGCCCTAAAGCCTTCAAAAAGTTTAGTTTGATTATCAAGCATAAGATTTTGATATTTTTCAATATTATTTGAAAAATTATTTACCTTTTCATCTAAAGCACTCACACTTTTATCTAAATGCACAATCTTATCTGAACTCACATCTAAGAGTCTATTATATTGCTCTGAAATTCTTAAGGTTAAATCTTTTATGTTTGAATTTAACATATTTACCGCATTTGCAATCTCGCTATAAGTTTTAACAATATCTTTTTGCTCTCTTTGGGTTTTAGATAAATCACTCATAGTTTGTTTTACATGCTCACTGCTTAATCTTACAGCTTTTTCTTCAGCATTTACAAGTTCTTGAAAAACTTTGAATTTTCTATCTATTGTATTATCTAGTTCTTTAAAAAATTCCTCATTGCTTACATGTTCAAAAATCGTGCCTATTTTTTCAAAATGTTGCAAACTTTCTTGGAGATATTTTCTATCAATTTCTTCTTTAGACCAAAAAAAATCGCTTGTTGCGTTTTTTTGACGATTTAGAAGTTTTTGGAATTTACTACTACCGTATTTTTCAAAAAATATCCACCAAAGTGCTAAGAAAATTCCATAAATTGATACATAAAAGGCTGTTCCTACTCCATTTAATAAAACTGAAATCTCTTGTTCTAAGCCTGCTGTGTCGCTTGAATTAAAATTTGGCATAGACATGGCTATACTTATAAAAGTTCCTAAAATACCAAGCATAGGAAAAATAGCTGCACCCACAGAAGCAAAATTTTCATTTCTCAAATCTTTCACATAAGCATATGCAAAATCATCAAAGCTAGCATTTGACTTTGTTTCTTTACCTATAACTAAAAAATGCTTCATAATATAGCGTTTTAATATCAGCTTAAACTCATCTTTTTGTTGCTCAAAAATACTTGAAGCATAATCAGCACTATGTCTAGCAAAGATCAAAGCCACTAAAAAGATAATCCCTATCATTACAACACTATGTAATTCTACTTTAAAATCAATCTTTCCAAAATACCCTAAAAGCACTAAAATATACAATATAGCAGGGATAAAAATAATCTTTAAATAAGCAACAATTCCTGTGCTACCTTTTCCTTCAGGTAATACAAGATCAGAAAAATCATCAGTTGTTTTAACTTCCATTTTATAAACCTTTGTTAATTTTACTCTAAAAATTTAAAATCTTCACAGGAAAATTAACTAAGAGTTATAAAACTCTTAGTTTCTATCGATACAATTTAAATCGCTAAAAGCGCACTCTAAGCGTTTGATCATACTCTCTTCGCCCGCTCTAAGCCATACTCTTGGATCATAATATTTTTTATTTGGCTTATCTTCTCCATCTGGATTACCAATTTGGCCTTGCAAATAAGCTTTATTTTTAAGCTCATACTCTCTAACACCATCCCAAAAAGCCCATTGTGTATCTGTATCAATATTCATCTTAATTACACCATAGCTAAGTGCTGCTTTGATATCCTCTATATCGCTACCACTGCCACCATGGAAAACAAAATTGATTGGTTTATCTTCACCAAGATTGAATTTTTCTTTTACATAATTTTGAGAGTTTTTAAGAATTTCAGGTCTTAAAATCACATTTCCTGGTTTATATACTCCATGTACATTACCAAAACTAGCTGCAATTGAAAATCTATCACTAATTTTAGAAAGTCTCTCATAAGCTAATGCTACATCTTCAGGCTGAGTGTATAATTTTGCATTATCAATATTAGTATTATCCACTCCATCTTCTTCACCACCCGTACATCCTAGCTCAAGCTCTAAAGAAATTCCAAGCTCAGACATTTGTTTTAAATAATTCTCACAAGTGCCTAGATTACTTTCTAAATCCTCTTCACTTAAATCAATCATATGAGAGCTAAACAAAGGCTTACCTGCTTCTTTTTTAAACTCAATATTTGCTTCAATCAAAGCATCAATCCAAGGAAGTAATTTTCTAGCAGCATGATCTGTGTGTAAAATTACTGGAACTCCATAAGCTTTTGCCATTAAATGTACATGTCTTGCACCACTTATAGCACCAAGCACATCAGCTTTTGGACAAGCTTTTCCTGCTACAAATTTAGCTCCACCATTTGAAAATTGAATAATCACAGGTGAATTAACTTTTTTAGCACTTTCTAAAACCGCATTAATAGAATTTGTCCCCACGACATTTACCGCAGGGATAGCAAATCCTTCTTTTTTTGCATAATTATATACGGTATTTAGATCATCGCCACTTAAAACACCTGGTTTGACAAGATCTAATACACCCATTATTTATATTCCACTTTTGCTTTTTGACGAAGCTCTTGAGCTTTTTTATTCATAAGTTCTTTAAATTCTTCCATTTTGATATTGCTTTCAATACCTGCTTTTACTTCATTATAACTCATAGTACTTTTCGCTCTAGCATCTTCTTTTAAAATAATATGATATCCAAAATCACTTTTTACTGGTGTTTTAGAAATAGTACCTTTTTTCATAGAAAAAGCTGCATCAGCAAATGGTTTTACCATAGTTGATTCAGCAAACCATCCAAGATCACCACCTTGAGCCGAAGAACCTTTGTCGATTGATTTTTCTTTTGCAAGTTGAGCAAATTTATCATTTAAAGCCTTTCCACTTAACTTACTAAGCTCGGCAATAATATCTTTAGCTTCTTTTTCACTAGTTACCAAAATATGCTTAGCTTTTACTTGAGCTGGTTTAGTAAATTTATCTTTATTTGCTTCATAGTATTTTTTAGCCTTAGCATCATCATTTTTGATAGAATCAAAAATTTTCTTTTGATAGATATTTACCATGATAGCTTCTTTAGCACGCTCTAATTCTTCTTTATATGAAGGATCATTTTCTATTTTTTGAGCTTTAGCGTCTTTTAATACAAGTTGTTGGATGATATATTGATCAATGATTGCTTTTTTTTGTTCAGCTGGTAAGTCAGTGATTTTAGCACCTCTTAACATAGGAGCAAAAAACTCATTTACTTCTGTATCGCTAATATTGTTTCCATCAAGGGTTGCAACCACCGCAGCATTTAAACTCAAACCTGTTAATAAAGCCGCAGCAACTAAAGAAATTTTTTTCATTGTTTTTCCTTTGAAATAGTTTTGTTGATTTTATTATATCTAAACTTTATTTAAAGCCGATTAACATACAATAAGTTTATGAAAAGAAATTTAGAAATTAAAGAATTATTTTTAAAACATTTTGGACAAGCAAAAACAGAATTAGTTTTTAGTAATGCTTATGAACTTATAGTTTGTGTTATGCTTTCAGCTCAATGTACTGATAAAAGGGTTAATCTCATCACACCTGCTTTATTTAAAGCTTACCCTAGCGTGCAAGATTTAGCTAAGGCAAATTTATCTTCTTTAAAACTTTTGATTAATTCTTGCTCATTTTATAATAATAAAGCACAAAATTTAATCAAAATGGCTCAAGCAGTTTGCGAGCAATTTAATGGTGAAATTCCAATGGACGAGCAAGATTTGAAAACTCTAGCAGGTGTAGGACAAAAAACTGCACATGTAGTGATGATAGAATGGTGCGGGGCTAATTGCATGGCTGTAGATACCCATGTATTTAGAGTTTCGCATAGACTTAATCTTAGCAAAGCCAAAACTCCTGAAGAAACCGAAAAAGACTTAACTAAAATTTTTAAAGATAATCTAAACTATCTTCATCAAGCTATGGTGCTTTTTGGGCGTTATACATGTAAAGCTAAAAATCCTTTATGCAAAGAGTGCTTTTTAAATCATTTATGCAAAAGTAAAGATAAGAAAATTTAATCTAGCACCAATTTAGTGCTAGATGATTTTAATGAAAGAATGGTAGATACAAAAAAGCATTGATCACTAAAGCATTTACTATATCTATGAAAAACGCACCCACTAAAGGTACAATAATAAATGCCATATGGCTCATACCATAGTGATTTGTTACAGTTTGCATATTTACCATAGCTGTTGGAGTAGCGCCCAAACCAAAACCACAATGTCCTGCTGCTAAAACTGCTGCATCATAATCTTTTCCACATACCCTAAAAGTGATAAATATAGCATAAGCAGCCATCATAGCAACCTGAACAGCTAAAATTACCAACATCGGTAGTGCAAGAGTTACTAAATCCCAAAGATTAATAGTCATTAGAGCTAAAGCTAAAAATAAAGACAAGCTTACATTACCTAAAACTGATACTTCTCTATCAAATACATGATGAATTTTTGTAGCTGATAAAACATTTCTTAAAACCACACCTACAAAAAGACAATACACAAAAGTTGGTAAAGTAAAACCTGTATTTGTTTTAATATAAGTAGACAAAGCACTGCCTATTAATAAACATAAAGCAATTAATGCCAAAGATTCTATAAAAGAAGAAGGTGTGATTAGTCTTTCTTTTTCTGGAGACTGGAAATTTAAAATCGCATCTTTATCATCATTTTGCTTTGGAACTACTAACTTATATTTATTGACTAAATATCTTGCAACAGGCCCACCTATGATACCACCTGAAATAAGCCCAAAAGTAGCACAAGCAATAGCAACAGTAGTTGCACTAGAGTAAAAATAAGGTTCTTTAATAAATTCAGCTGCCCATGCTGCACCTGTTCCATGACCACCACTCATTGTAACAGAACCTGCTATAAGTCCCATTAGTGGATTTTGCCCCATAGCACTTGCCACACCTATGCCAACTATATTTTGCGCAAAAAGCAAGCCAACAACAACAACTAAAAAAATTGCTAATTTTCTTCCACCCTTTTTTAAAGAAGCAAAATCAGCTAACAAACCAATACTTGAAAAAAATGCAAGCATTAAAGGATCTTTCATAGATTCATCAAATTTAATATCCAATGAGAAGAAACTATGTAAGATCAAAAGAATAATCGCAGCAATCCCACCACCAACAACTGGCTCAGGGATATTATAATCACGAAGAAATTTTACCCTTTTAATGACAAATACGCCTAAAAGCAATACTATAACCATAGTAACTAGCGTTGCATAAAAATCAAATTTCATAATTCTCCTTTGTTTGATTTATTTATCAATTGTATTCTAAATGACTTTAAAACAACGCAAATAAACAACACTCTTTTCTTATAATATTACAAAATGAAACACTTTTAGTCTTTTTTACTCTGAAATTAAAACAATATTATGATATAAATTAATATTTTTAAGCAAAGATAGCTTTGCTCTGCTAAGCTCTTGGAGTGAATTTATAAGCAAAGCATCCGCATCAAGATAATCTTTTAGTTCACTGCGACCTAATTCATATTTTTCTAAATATAGCTGTGTAATTTTTTCTTGATTAATATTGATATTTTTTACTAATTTTAACAAATCATTATAATACTTGTCATTTTCATAACAAAAATTAAATTCATGGATAGTTCTTTGTAATACATCTTTATATTCAACCAAACGAGCTTGATATGCTAATTCAGAAATTTTTACATTTTGTTTTACTCTATAAAAGTCCAAAAATGGTAAGTCAATGGCGACATTGCCTCCTAAAATTAAAAATTTAAAACTCTCATCAATATTCTTATCATTCCCATCTAAATTTCCCAATATTTTTATGCTAGGTAAAATACTTTTTTGCACACTTGTATAATCCTTGTAAGAAGCCATAAGTTGATTTAGTTTTGCTTGAACTTGTGGTCTATAAGCAAGCATTTTTAATTCTATATCAAAATTAATTTTTTGCAAAGAAAAATCTTCAAGAGTATAATTTAGCATTTTATTAATCAAATACTCATCATCTTTACCCAGTAAGTCTTTTATATTTTTAAGAGTTAAGTCTTTATTTTGCAAATTTGTAATGATATTTTGTTTAGTGTTTAATAAAGATTTTTTAATATTTAAAAGATCTATATATTCAACTTTTCCATAATTAAGTTTAGTAGTATAAATTTCTAGCATTTGCTCTAGATTTTTTAAATGTTTGTTTAATAAATGATCTACATCATTGAAATAAATAAATTCAAAAATACTATTTATCGCTAAATTAATCGTATCAAGCTCTAAAGAGCGTAACTCATACTCACTTGCTTTTACTAAAAATTCAGAATTAGCAACTTGATCTGAAATTTTGCCATATATATCAAGCTCATAATTTAACATAATGCCATTTGAAAAACTATGCGTTTTTGTGCCATTGTTTAAATTTTTTCTTATATTTGCACCAAAATTTCCACTCAAAGTAGGATAAAGATCTAAATTTAAAAGCTTATATCTAGCTAAGGTACTTAAAAAATTAATCCTTGCTATATTTAAGTCTTTATTATTATCAATAATAGCTTTTAAGATATTATTTAAGTCTTGATTGTTATATTTTTCCCACCAAGCCTTGCTTGCGTTAAAATCTTCAAAATATTCTTTTTTTATTTGCTCTTGAGATACTTGCTCTAATTTTACACCTATGCAGGCATTTAAAAAAAAGGCTATAAAAAATAATAAAAATATTCTCATCTCATTCCTTTGATAAAGCACTAATAGGATTTAAATTTGCTGCATTTTTTGCTGGGAAAAATCCAAAAACCACTCCGATTAAAACCGAACTTAAAAGCCCTAAAAATACCGAATTTAATGAAAGTATCATCGTAAAACCAAAATTTAAAGAATTAAATACTTCAATGATGATAAAAGAAAGCATTACTCCAAAAATAGCCCCTAAAGAACAAATCAACACAGCTTCGATTAAAAACTGCATTAAAATATCTTCTTTTCTAGCTCCAATAGCCATTCTAACTCCAATTTCTCTTGTGCGCTCACTTACTGAAACAAGCATGATATTCATCACACCAATACCACCTACTATCAAAGATACCACTGCAATAGAAGAAATAAGTAAAGTCAAAGTAGCAGTATTTTCCTCAATGGCATTTTTAATCGCGTCAGAATTTATAGTAAAAAAATCTTTTTTTCCGCGTTTAATCTCTAAAATTTTTACCATAGCTTCTTCAGCCAAAGCAGGATTTACCTCATCTTTTACCTTAGTTACTATGGCTCTTATTTGTTTATCTCCTGTGATTTTATTCATCAAAGTAGAATAAGGAGTGTAAATTTTAATGGTATTTTCATCAGCTCTAAAGCCTTTATTATCTCTTTCTTTTTTTAAAACACCAACTATGGTTAAAGGTTGCTTGTTAAAAATCACGCTTTTACCTAAAACATCTTTAACGCTGATATTATCAAATAAAATTCTCAAAGCATTTTCATCTATAATGCAAATATTAGTATTATCTTTTATATCTTCATTATTAATAAACCTACCATCTACCATCACAAAACCCCTAAGTCTTAGATGATTTGGTCCTACTCCATAAATTCTAGCTTGTAAAGAATTATTCTTATAAGTTACCACCCCTATTTTACCCACATCTGCTTCTACTGCTTCTAAATAAGGCAAAGAACTTAAGGTTTTTAAATCGCTTAAATTAAGCCTTGTTCTACCTGATCGAATATCTCCCAAGCCACGCCCTGAAACAACTTCTATGGTATTAGTCCCAATAGAGCTAATAGAAGCAAGTATGTTTTGTTGGGCTCCAAGCCCTAAAGCAACCACGCAAACTACTGAAGCTATGCCTATGATAATACCAAGCATAGTAAGCAAAGAGCGTAGTTTGTGTGCTACAATGGAAGCTATGGACATTTTTAAACTTTCAAAAAGCTGATTTTTAAGCAAATTAAAGCTTTTTTTCTCTTTTGGCATTAACTTAGTTTTTATTTCATCTGTTTTTTTTGCACCATTATCACTTATAATCTTACCATCTTTAATTTCTATAACTCTTTTTGCTCTAGCAGCTATTTCCCTATCATGAGTGACTAAAACTACGGTGTGTCCTTGCTCATTTAGTTTATTTAAAATTTCTAAAACTATCTTACCGCTTTTAGAATCAAGCGCACCCGTTGGCTCATCTGCTAAAATAAGCTCACCACCATTCATCAAAGCTCTTGCTATAGAAACTCTTTGCTGTTGCCCACCACTTAGCTCATTTGGCTTTGATAATTCTTTATGATCAAGCTCTAAAAAAGAAAGTAATTCTTTAGCCTTTTGCGATCTTTCTTGTTTGTTTTTTCCTGCATAAACAGCAGGTAAGGCTACATTATCTTTAGCATTTAAAAGACTAAGCAAATTATATCTTTGGAAAATAAAACCAATTTTTTCGCGTCTAATTCTTGCTTTTTCATCTTTGCTTAAATTTGTAACTTCATATTGATCTAAAAAGTATTTTCCACTACTTGGCTCATCAAGTGTGCCTATAATATTTAAAAGAGAGGTTTTACCACTTCCTGATTGTCCTATAATGGCTACAAATTCTCCCTTTTGAATATAAAGATTAATATTTTCTAAAATAGTTGTATTATTAATCTTTTTTTGTATATTTTCTAAGCGTATCATTTTTTATTTTTACCTATGATAACTAAATCGCCCTCATTAATACCATCTAAAATTTGAGTATTTAAACTATCTTTGATGCCTAATTTAACAGGTGTTTTTACACTTATATTATTGGCTTTTAAAATTTCTACATAATAACCACTTGTATCGCTTTTTATAGCTAAAGTTGGTATAACTAAAGTATTATTTTCTGTTTTAATAGCAATTTCATTTTCTGTACTCATACCTATGCGTAAAAAATTATTATCATTTTTTACAAAAACCCTTGCATAATAATACACAGCGCTAGTGCTAGTACTTGAGTTTGAGTTTAAATTTGTATTGCTTGTTGCATCGCTTATGGTAGTATTTGCTGGATCTATGCTTGAAATAGTTGCTTCATATTTTTTATCAGGCTCATTTAAAATACTAAATTTAACCTTTTTTCCAACACTAATTTTATTAATATCAGCTTCAGCTATTTGCATACGAATTTCCATTTCACTTAAATCAGCCAAACGCACTATACTTGGTGTATTTTGGTTTGCATTTACAGTTTGCCCCTCTTCAACTGCTACATTGATAATCTCACCCTTACTAGGTGCAGTTATAGTAGTATAAGCTAAATCTTTTTGAGCATTTTTTAAAGAAATTTCAAGTTGAGTAGTTTGAGCTTTTAAATCAGCCACATTTGCTCTTAAGGCATAAAAAGTATTTTTAAGATTTTCAAGATTTTCTAAAGAGGTAGCCTTTTTAGCATAAAGCTTTTGCTCTCTTTGGTATTGTTTAGTAGCTATATCAAGAGCAATTTTTTTACTTTCTAAATTTGCCTTTGCACTTTCAAGTCTAGCTTTGGTAATATCTAAATCATTTTGTTGTTTATCTTTATCAATTTGCGCGATTAAATCACCCTCATTAACACGATCGCCCAATTTTACATATAGTTTAGTAATTTGCCCACTAACTTGTGCACCAACATCAACTTGGGTTTTTGCATAAACTTCACCTATTGCTTCTATGCTTTGAGTAATGTCTTGTTTTTTAACCTCATAAGTTAGATAATTATATTCTTCCTTATTTACAAAAAAGTAAAAATACACCCCTATAATAAGTATAATCAAAAATATGCTTAAATAAATTATTTTTTTCATTTTAATCCTTTAAAAACCGCATAATAAAACATTTGTGTGAAGTAAAAATAAAATTGTAGCAATAAAATATAATTTTAACAATTTTAAAGCTTATAAGATATAAGATAAATTAAACTAAAAATAAGGAAATTATATGCAAGATTATTTAAATTTAATGCAAAATCGCTCTTCTATTAGAGCATATACTCAAGAAAAAATTTCTAGAGAGAACTTAGAATATATCTTAGAATGTGCTAGATTATCTCCTAGTTCTTTAGGACTTGAACCTTGGAAATTCTTAGTTTTTCAAAAAGATGAACATAAAAAAGAAATTGCCAAAATAGCTAACAATCAAAATCATGTAGCAAATTGTGCTGCTATTATTGTTGTGATCTCAAGAGCTGATTTTAAAGATTATTTTGAAGAAAAACTAAAAAAGCGTGGTTTAAGCCAAGAAGAGTTAAATAAACGCTTGCAAACCTATAAGCCATTTTTAGACGCAATGGATTTAGAACAAAGTTTTATTTATGCAAAAGAGCAAAATCATCTTGCTATTGCAAATATTATCAATGCTGCTTATAGTTTAAATTTGGGTTCGTGTATTATCGGTGGTTTTGATAAAGATAAAATCAATCAATATTTAAATTTAGACACCGCTAAACAAAGAGTATCTATGCTCATTGCTCTAGGACATGCCCAAAAAAATTCTGGTACAGAAAAAGCTCGTTTTGCATTTAATGAAGTGGTAGAATTTAAAGATTAATCAAATATCAAAACTCCATTTAAATTTTATATAATAAAATAATATTTTTAAAATAAAATGGAGTTTTAAATGCAAGGAAATTTTTTAAAGATTTTTGGCGTATTGCCATTTTTAGCAGTAGCTTTTATTAATGCTTTTGTGGATTTAGGACACAAAATCATCATACAAAATACCATTTATAAATTTTATGAAGATAGCACCCAACTTTTTCTAACTGCTATTGTCAATGCTTTAATGCTTTTGCCTTTTATTCTTATGCTTTCACCATCTGGATTTTTAGCGGATAAATTTCCTAAAAATAAAATCATGAAAATATCTGCATTATTTTCAGTAATATTAACTTGTATTATTTGTTTGTGTTATTATCTTGGAGCATTTTGGCTTGCATTTACAATGACTTTTATCATGGGAGTGCAATCTGCCTTATACTCTCCTGCAAAATATGGCTTTATAAAAGAATTAGTAGGAAAAGAGCTTTTAGCTATGGGAAATGGAGCTGTCAATGCAGTAAGTATTGTGGCTATTTTAGCCGGTATGGCAGTATTTTCTCTAAGCTTTGAAATGCTTTTTGAGTCAAATTTTAACACTCCTTCGGATATTTTAACACAAATTGCACCTTTGGGTTTTGTATTAATAGCTTTTGCTTTATTAGAACTTTTTTTAGCTTATAAACTTCCTAGCTTAAAAGAAGAAGATAAAAATTTAAGTTTTGATAAAAAACAATATTTACAAGGAAAGCTTTTAACCTCTAATTTAAAAACAATATTTTCTCATAAAATTATTTGGCTTTGCATTATAGGAATTTCACTTTTTTGGGCCATATCACAACTTTATTTAGTGAGTTTTCCTGTATATGCAAAAAATGATCTTTTCATAGAAAATACCTTTTATGTACAATGCTCTTTAGCTTTTTCTGGTATAGGAGTGATTATAGGATCGCTTATTAGTGGTAAGTTTTCTAAAAATTACATCGAATTAGGTCTTATACCACTAGGTGCTTTAGGGATTTTTCTAATGAGCATTTTAATGCCATTTTTAGAAAACTTACTAAGTTATAGTGTAGTATTTTTTATTTTTGGTTTAAGCGGAGCATTTTTTATCATACCTTTAAACTCTCTAATACAATTTCATGCAAAAGAAAATGAACTAGGAAAAGTCTTAGCAGGAAATAATTTCATACAAAATATTTTTATGTTAGGCTTTTTAGCACTAGCTACTTTTGCTGCTTATGCTAAAATTGAAGTGATAAATTTGTTTTATTTTATCATCGCTGTGGCATTTTTTGGAAGCATTTATGTGCTAAGTAAATTGCCTTTTTCTTTAGTGCGTTTATTAATGAGTATAGCGTTTTTTCAACGCTACCGTTTATTGGTAGAAGGTTTTGAGAATATTCCTGAAAAAGGTGGAGCGTTATTACTTGGCAATCATATATCTTTTATAGATTGGGCTATTGTGCAAATGGCTATACCAAGAAAAATTTATTTTGTTATGGAAAAAAGCATTTATTCTAAGTGGTATATTAGAATTTTTCTTGATAAATTTGGAGTTATTCCTGTTTCAAGTGCTTCTAGCAAATCAAGCTTAGAGCTTATTGCTATGCATATTAAAAATGGAAATTTAGTTTGCCTTTTCCCAGAAGGAGTGCTTTCACGCCATGGACAGCTTAATGAATTTAAAGGTGGGTTTGAGTTAGTTTGCTCAAAATTAGAAGAACAAGATGGAGTGATTTTACCTTTTTATATTAGAGGACTTTGGGGAAGTGCTTTTTCAAGAAGTGATGAAGAATTTTCAGCAAGAAACCGCAAAATAAGCAAAAGAAAAATCGCTATTGCTTTTGGAAAAAGCTTGCCAATACACACTAAAAAAGAAGTGGTTAAAGCAAAGGTTTTTGAACTTTCATTTATTGCTTGGAAATCTCAATGTGAAAGTATGCATACTATAGCTAGAGCTTGGATAGATAGCGCTAAAAGAAATTTAAGTCAAATAGCTATTGTTGATCCTTTAATAGGTGGTATTACTTATAGAAAAATGCTTGCTTTAAGTCTAGTTTTTAGCTCTTTTATAAAAAATAGATCACATGAGTTAAATATACAACCTACCCAAGGAAGCTATGCTCCAAAAGAAGAATGTATAGGAATTTTGCTCCCTGCTTCCATGGCTAGTTCTCTTTGTAATCTAGCTGTATTACTTGCAAATAAAATCGTGGTAAATTTAAATTTCACAGCAGGTGTAAAAGCAATAAATCAAGCCATTCAAAGCTCTCAAATTCAACAAATTTATACTTCTAGAAAATTTATGGAAAAATTAGAAAATAAAGGCATAAAACTAGAATTTGAAGAGCATGTTAGAATTATTTTTATGGAAGATATTATCGCAAACTTTAAAAGACAAAAACTCAAAATCTTTTCTATGCTTGCTTTAGTAAGTATCTTACCTACTTGTTTAATAAAAGCATTATTTGCATCTAATAAACAAAACCTTGCCATAGCTGCTATATTATTTAGTAGTGGTAGCGAGGGAACACCTAAAGGAGTAATGTTAAATAATCGCAATATTTTAAGCAATATAGCTCAAATTTCAGATGTATTATGTGCAAAAAATGAAGATGTTGTCTTATCTTCTTTGCCACCTTTTCATGCTTTTGGATTAACTGTAACTACTTTTATGCCTTTATTAGAAGGGATTAAAAGCATAACACATGCTGATCCAACAGATGCGCTAGGTGTAGCAAAAGCTATAGTAAAAAATAATGTTAGCATTATGTGTGCTACTTCAACTTTTTTGGGTATTTATGCAAGAAATAAAAAACTTGATGCGATTATGTTTGAAAGCTTAAGGATTATCGTATCAGGTGCTGAAAAACTCAAAAGCGAAGTAAGAACTGCCTTTGAAATGAAATTTAAAAAACCTATTTTTGAAGGCTATGGAGCCACTGAAACCACTCCGGTTGCAAGTGTGAATTTACCGAATAAATTTGATCCTGACTATTGGATTTTACACCGTGCAAATAAAGAAGGTAGTGTAGGTATGCCTTTACCAGGAAGCGCTATACGCATAGTAGATCCATCTACTTATGAAAGTTTAAATCATGGAGAAGATGGATTAATACTCATTGGTGGCCATCAGGTTATGGTGGGTTATTTAAACAATAAAGAAAAAACCGATGAAGTTATCAAAGAAATCGATGGCATACGCTGGTATAATACCGGCGATAAAGGCCATGTAGATGAGGATGGCTTTTTATATATAGTAGATCGTTATTCTCGTTTTGCAAAAATTGGTGGCGAGATGATATCTTTAGGAGCTTTAGAAGAAGAAATTGCTAAATTTATCAATACAGATATAGTAAAATTTTGCGCAGTTGCACTAGATGATGATAAAAAAGGTGAAATGGTATGCTTATTAGTAGAATGCCAAGAGCAAGATTTTGAAGGAATTTGCGAAGCGATTAAAAACTCTACTATGCCTGCTATTTTTAAACCAAGTAAATATTTTAAAGTAGAACAAATTCCGCTTTTAGGTTCTGGCAAAGTGGATTTAAAAGGCGCTAAAGATTTAGCTAAAATCTTGCAAGAAAATTAATTCCCAAAGTAAATTTTACTTTGGGAAATTTTATAAACTACTTCTTTTAGTTTTATAATCATATTTTTTATCAAAAACAAGCTTATCGTTTTCTTTGACTGCTATTTTTCCCTTAATATAAAAATACTCCAAATCACTAGTTTGTGTTAAAATTATATCCGCCTCCATCATACAACCCTCGCGTCCTATTTGCATTGTTTGGGTAATGGTATATTGCGCGCTTAATGGGTTTTCATTTTGAAGTTTTAATTCTCTTTTTAAATTATGCTTTACTAAAACATCAACCTCATCAAATCTATAAACACCTTCTCCAAAAACCCCGCCAACACCATCTGTAATACAAGTCCAAGTATCGTTTAAAATATCATAAGAAATGCTTCTATCTACCCTACCTTCTTCTAAAAGTGTTATTGGGGTCAAAGGGGCACTTTGTGCTTGCATATTGATTTTATTGCTATTTTGTCCATTAAAACATGGTAAATTAAATTCACACTCATTTAAATCTAAAGTCAATGTTGAAATTTTTGGCATAGGCCAAAACATAGGCCAAAAAGAATTTGCTAATGATAATCTTATCTTAGAACCCTTGGCAAATCTATATCCACAAGCATCAAGTTTGATTTGTTTTTGGATAAATTCATCTTTTTTTAAAGGTATAAATTGTTCTTTATTATCACTTAATGCAAGATTGATCACTCCATAGCTTACTCTTTTTACAAAACCATCAGCTCTAACTTCACTAAGTTGAGCAAAAAGCATAGCTTTTTCTTGATCGCTTGCAATTTTTACATTTAACATAGGAAAGCCTAAGACATCTAAATCTTGTTCTAAAAAATCACTTTCAAAAACAACTGCCATCCCATCATCCAACCTTTGATCGCTAGGACTTTCTCCTAAAACACCAGCTCCCATCCACTCTCCTGATAAAAGCCCATGATTTAATGGAGTGTTAATTTTTATAAATTCACTTGATTTTTTACATGTTAATTTATACGGATTTAAATAGTATTTTTTATAGCTAATATCATTTTCAAAATCATTTAAAGCAACAAAACGACCTTCTACTTTCTCTGTTTTTGAATTTGGCTTAGAGCTATTTTCAATATATGCTTGTATCATAGGAGCTTCAAGCACATCGTTTTCTTCATTTTTAAGCCATTTATCCCACCATTTAAGTGCTTCTTGTAAAAAACCCATTGCAGGCAAAGGTAAGCCATCATGAGGATAAACATGAGCCCAAGGACCAACGATAGCTTTTTTTGGAACTTTCAAACCATTCATTAGAGTAAAAACAGGATTAGTATAAGAATCAGCCCATCCATCTAATGCAAAAACAGGGACTTGTATATCATCATAATTTTCCCCAACAGATCCATGCTTCCAATAATCATCTTTTAAAGTATGCTCAAGCCATAATGTGGGCCATAAAGGCATATTCTCAAGCCTATTGAGCCATTTTTTTCTACCATTTGGATCAATTTTTGGATCAACAAAGCGTGATTGATATGCAAGCATGATATTACCCCACCAAAAATTATCATTAAGCAAACATCCGCCTTTATAATGAATATCCTCATTAAACCTATCATCAGTAAAACCTACTACTATAATTGCTTTTAAATTTTTAGGTCTTCTTGCTGCAACTTGTAAAGAATTAAAGCCACCCCAAGATTTACCCATCATACCAATATTCCCATCACACCATTCTTGCTTTGCAATCCACTCAATGACTTCTAAGGCATCATCTTGTTCTTGTTTTAAATATTCATCTTCTAATAAACCATCAGATTCCCCACTTCCTCTAATATCAACCCTAACAACCGCATAGCCATTACCACTAAAATATCCGTGCATAGGCTCATCTCTGCCCCTTGTTCCATCATTTTTTCTATAAGGAATGTATTCTAATATAGCAGGAACTTTTTCTTTTACTTGAGGAAGCCAAATTCGTGATGAAAGCTTACTGCCATCTTTTAAAACTATCCATTCATTTTCTATTACTCTAACCTTGTTTTTAAAGTTAAAAACAATTTCCTTCATTTCATCTCCTTTTTATTGTATTTTTTAATCCAAATCAAACAAAACATCACGCCCAAAATAGCCATAACTATCATGATGGTAAAATATATATGAAAACCTTTTACACCTGGGTATCTATCTAATAAATCTCCAGCAAGTAATGGTGCAAAAACTTCAGGCAAATACCCAAAAGTAGATACAATACCTATAGCCATACCCGCTAAATGTATAGGAATTTTTCCCTCACTAAGTAAAGAATAATAAATTCCAAAATTAGAATACATAGCTATATAAATTATGACACAAGCAGAAGTTAAAACACTCATTTGTAAAAATCCATTTAATTTTGAACTAAGCATTAAAAAAATAACACCAATTCCCATTAAAATAAAGCCTATCATCATTATTTTAGCTTTTCCATATCCATCTGCTATAAATCCACCCACTACAGAAGAAACCGGACGAATATATTGAGCCAATACCGTTAAAATAGCTGCAAAAACAGCAGAAGTTCCTATAACATTGCTTGCATAAGGAGTAAAATAATAAAAACTCATGTTAAAAAAATATGTACAAAAAGTAATAGCAACCACAAGCCAAAGAGCAGAATTTTTCAAAAGAAAAACCAAGTCTTTGATTTTAATCTTCTCACTTTGCTCATTAATATCATCTTTTAAAAGAAAAAACAATAAAATAGCACTTGCAATAGGAGCTATAGAATAAAACACAATAACCATTTCTATACCTTGTGCGGCTAAGGCTTTTGTTTGAAAATATCCAAAAATACTCGTAGCTATAGCCAAATGTGCAGCACCAACAACTCCTCTACCGCCTTCAAAAATTCCATAAGCCCTTGCTTGTTCTTTAGAATTTGCTAAGCTCCTTACTATTTTCATCAAAGAAGGCCAAAAAGTTAATAATGAGGTAATCCCCCAAATTCCATAAATAATCAAAAGTGCATTTAAAGAAGTAAAATATAAATGCAATAAACCACCAAGTCCTGTAGCAATTAAAGAAAAAATCAATAACTTTTTTGGTGCAAAACGATCTGCTAAATAACCTCCTAAAGCATAAGAAAACAAACCAAGCAATCCATAAGCACTACCTAAAAGCCCCATTTCAAAATTATTTAAATGATAAAGACTCATATAATCATCATAATAATACTTTCTAAAATAAGGCAAACCATAAATAATAGATCCGCAAAAGGATAATAACAATAATGTTAAAAAATTATTTTTTAAACTTTGTCCTGTATTTTGTCCCATCAAAAACTCCTTTTGCATACTATATATAATTTTTATGTTTTTTTGCTTTTATATAAGTGATTTTATGCAAAAAATATTATAATAATATATTTTTTACACATTTTAATCTACTTTATTATAAAATTTTATTAATTTAATAATTTATAAGCATAAAAAATTTATTTACAAAATAAAAATAATTTCTGTTTTTTATTTTTTATTATTGTTTTTTTGATACATTTACATAAACTAAAAATTAAAAAAGGGAAATAATGAAAATTTTTGATATGGTAGTTATTGGTGCTGGCCCTGCAGGTATTGCAGCGGGAGTAGAAGCTAAAATAAAAAATAAAGAAGTTATTGTTTTAGAAAAAGCTGATGCGATTTGTCAAACCTTAGTAAAATTTTACAAAGAAGGTAAAAGAGTAGACAAAGCTTATAAAGGTTGTGATAGCACAAATCACGGGCATATAAATTTTGAAGATGGAACCAGAGAAAGCACAATAGAAACTTTCCAAAATGCCATTAAAGAGCATAATCTTGAAGTAAAGCTTTCTAGTGAAGTTGAAAGTGTTAAAAAAGATGGAGAAAATTTCATAGTTAGCACTGCAAATGAAAATTATATTTGTAAAAATGCAGTTATTGCTATAGGTAGAATGGGTAAGCCAAATAAACCAAGCTATACTTTACCTATAACTTTAACAAAAATCATCAATTTTAATGCAAATTCAGCAAGCCAAGGTGAAAAAATCTTAGTTGTAGGCGGTGGAAATTCAGCAGCAGAATACGCTATAGATTTAGCTAAAAATAACGATGTTACACTTTGCTATAGAAGAGAAACTTTCTCAAGATTAAACGATATTAATCTTGAAGATATTCAAAAAGCTTTTGAGCAAGGCAGTGTAAAAGCAAAACTCGGCATAGATATAACTGGTATTGAAGATGAAAATGGCAAAGCTAAAGTAAATTTCACTAACAATACAAGTGAAATTTATGATCGCATTATTTATGCTATTGGTGGTTCAACTCCACTTGATTTCTTACAAAAATGCTCTATAGAAGTTGATGAAAAAGGTGTGCCAAGCTTTGATGAAAACAAAGAAAGTAATGTAAAAGGATTATTTGTAGCAGGCGATATAGCGAGTAAAAACGGAGCTTCTATTGTAGTGGGTTTAAATGATTCATTTAAAATCTGCGATCATCTTTATAAATGCTAAAACTCTTTCAATATTCAAAAGGCTATCGTTATAATAATGATAGCCTTTTACTTTTTGACTTTTTATCTAAAAATAACTTAAAAGGAAATATCCTTGATATAGGATGTGGATGTGGAATTTTAGGACTTTTAGTAAAGCAAAAATTTCCAAATTCAAAAGTTTATCTACTAGATATTCAAGAGCAAAATATCAAACTAAGTTATAAAAATGCCAAAGAAAATAAACTTGAAATTCAAAGCATTTGCGAAGACTTTTTAAACTATAAAAGTGATATAAAATTTGATTTTTTAATCTCTAATCCTCCATTTTATAAAAAAAATACACAAAAAAGCCAAGATTTGCATTTATGTATATCAAGATATCAAGAATTTATGCCGCTTGAGAAGATGTTTGCCAAAATAAATACTTTAATCAAGCCAAATGGTAGTTTTTTTATGTGCTATGAGGCAAGTTTTTTAGATGAAATTTGTGCTTCTTTAAAGCAATTTAAATTAAAGCTAGTTTCTCTTCAATGCATTCACACCAATACACAAACTAATGCAAGGCTTGTTTTAATGCATATTAAAAAAAATAGTAAAAGCCCTTGTGTGATAATGCCTACGCTTTTTATGTATGAAAATAATGTTTTAAATCCAAAAATTAGTGAAATTTATGAAAATACAGGAACTATAAGCTATGATATGTGAAAAAGACTTTGATTATTCTTTTGATGAAAATGCTTGTAAAATATGCGGTGGAAAATGCTGCACTGGAGAAAGTGGATATATCTATGCTAGCAAAGAAGAGCTAGAAGCTATTGCTGCTTTTTTAAATTTAAGCTTTGAAGCCTTTAAAGAACAATACCTTATCAAAGTTGGATTTAAATATAGTTTTAAAGAAGTAAAGCATGAAAATGGCTATCGTTGTATTTTTTTTGATACAATGTATAAAAAATGTTTAATTTACAAGCATAGACCAAAACAATGCAAAACTTTTCCATTTTGGGAGTATTTTAAAACACACAAAGAGGAGTTGAAAGAAGAATGTATAGGGGTTTGCTTTCACTAATTATCGTTTTTATCCTAACAAACCTTGCTTTGGCTAAAAGCGAAGATAAAATCTTACAAGCACTCATTTATGAAGAACATGGACAGTTTCAAAAAGCATGTGATATTTATACAAATTTATTTCATGAAAATAATGAAAGTATCTATTTGCAAAAAGCATTGCTTTTAGCTTTGGGTGCTAACTTAAAACAAAAAGATGAACTTTTAAAAGCCTCTAAAGAATTTTTAAATCATACAGCTATTGCAAGATTAAATGCTTTGCATTTTTTTGAAATAGGAGATTATAAACAAGCTGAAACTATACTTTATAAACTCATTAAAGAAGAGCAAGATTATAGAAACTATGAAATACTAGGTGATATTTTTGCTAAAAAAGCTTTATACACCAAAGCTTTAGAGCAATACAATCTTGCTTATAAGCTTTTTGAACATGAAAATTTATTACTTAAAATAGTTGAAATTAATATTAAAAATAAAAATATCGATCAAGCTAAAAAAGCTTTAGAAGAATTTGTAAAAAATTCACAATGCACTCTTAAAACATGCACCCTACTTTTAAAAATTTATCAAGAGCAAAAAAACAATAAGGCAAGCATTCAAACCCTTGAAAAACTATATAAACTCAACAATGATATTAAATATATATATGCTATGATAGAATTACTAGTGCAAGAAAAAAATTATAAACAAGCTCTAAATTTAGTCCAACAATACAACATAGATCCTGATACTAAAATTTTCTTATATACACAAACAAAAAATTATAAAAAAGCTTACGAAATAGCTTTAAAACATTATGAACTTAGCAAAGATAAAAAATACCTTTCTATGGCAGGGGTTTTAGAATTTGAAATTTATATGGATTCTAAAAGTAAAAAAATCACGGATCCAAAAATTCTAGCTTCTATTATGAAAAAATTTGAACAAAGTGTAGATGTGCGTAGCGATGCTTTATATCAAAACTACTATGGCTATGCCTTAATCGAATATGATATTGATATTGCAAAAGGCATAGAATTAGTAGGCTGGGCACTTGAACAAGAACCACAAAATCTTTACTACCTAGACTCTTTAGCTTGGGGCTATTATAAACTTAAAAATTGCAAAAAAGCTTATGAAATTTTACAAAAAACATTCCACGATAAAGAATTTGCAAATTCCCAAGAAAGCAAAGATCACTTAAAGGCCATTGAAAAATGTTTAAAACAATAGATTTAAAAAATCATTTTTCAAAAACACAAAAAATTCTAGAAAATAAAAAAGAAATTTTTCCTTATGATATGCTAGGCAGAAGCCTAGCTTCTAATGCTTTTTATCCTAAAGATATTTACACACTTTTGCTTGAAAGAAAACTTTCGCATTTTTTATACTCCAAAGATTTAAATTTTAATCATGAAAATTTTGATGCTATCGTTTTACCAACAAGTCCTTTGCTTAATCAAGACATACAAAATTTAAGTCTTTTTAGACGCTATCATGAAAAACCCATTGTGCAATTTGACTTTATTTTTGATGAATATCAAATTTTAGAAAGCTTGGTATATGGAGCTGATGCGTTTATTGTATTTCCTAAAATGCTAAAAACTATGCAACTAAAAAAACTTTATAATTTTGCAATACATCTTGGCTTAGAGGCCATTTTTTATATTGAAAGCAAAAGCGATCTTAATAATGCTATTTTAGCAGGAGCTAGAATTTTTTTATTAGAAGATGAAAAGCTATTACCTTTGATACCAAAAAATAAAGCTCTTATAAGTAAAAATATCAAAAATCTGCATGCTTGCATAAAGGAGAGTTGATGGAGTATTTATACGCACCTTGGAGGGATGTTTATTTTAATAATAAAGATAAAAATTTTTGCCCTTTCTGTCATTGTAAGTATGAACTCAATGAAGATGAAAAACTTAGGGTAATTTTTAGAGCTAAAGAATGTTTTGGCATTATAAATAAATACCCTTATAGTCCGGGTCATTTCATGATTATCCCTTATGATCATTTAGAAAATATAGAAGATTTAAATAATGATACATGGCTAGAAATTAGCCATTTTGTGCGTATTGGAGTTAAAATTTTAAAAGAAAACTTTCATGCTAAGGGTGTTAATATAGGTATGAATTTAGGCAGTGCAGCAGGAGCTGGCATAGCGCCGCATTGTCATTATCATTTAATCCCAAGATGGCAAGGGGATACAAATTTTATCACTACCATAGGACAAACTAGAGTTTGTGGGAGTGATTTGGGAAAAGTTTATACCACCTTATGCAAAGCTTTTAAAGATTATGTATAAAGAAGTTGATTTTGAAAATTTTTTAAAATTTAATTTTGATCTTTTAATTGATGTAAGAAGTCCCAAAGAATACAAACTTGCTCATATAAAATCTGCGCAAAATTACTACGCACTAAATGATAATGAATTTGAAGAAATAGGCACACTTTATAAGAAAAATAAAGGCTTAGCTAAAGCAAAAGGCGCAAGTTATATTTGTAAAAATATGAGTGAACATATTAATAAACTTTATCAAAATTATAAAATAGGTTCTTTGGTGGGAATTTATTGCGCAAGAGGCGGTAAAAGATCAAAAGCTATTGCTTTAATCTTGGCTGAACTTGGTTATAGAGTTGTAAGATTAGAAGGTGGATACAAGGCCTATAGAAGTTATGTGAGCGAGTTTTTTAGGAAAGATTTAAATATTGAGTTTTTATGTCTTTGTGGTAATACAGCAAGTGGTAAAAGTGATTTAATCCAAACTTTAAATAATGCTTTAAATTTAGAAAAACTAGCTAATCACCAAGGATCAAGTTTTGGTAAAATTTATGGAGAACAACCAAGCCAAAAAGCCTTTGAAGATAAGTTGTTTTATTTTTTAAAAGATTATACTCACAAAACTTGTTTTATAGAAGCTGAAAGCAGACAAATTGGAAATTTAACTATCCCGCTAAATTTATATAATAGTATGCAAAAAGCTAAGAAAATTTGGTGCGAGTGTGATATAAATTTACGCATTCAAAGAGTTTTAAAAAACTATACTCCAATGGATAAAAAAGTATTTTATCAATGCGTTGAAAAAATATCACCTTATATCAGCAAGGATTTTAAATTAAGACTTTGTAAAAATTATGAAGAAAATAATTTAGAACTTTGTGTAAAAATGCTTTTTGAATATTATGATAAAGTATATAAAAAACCTGCAAAAATTGATTATTTTATAAATAGCTCTAATTTAAATGAAGCTAAAAAATATCTTATGAGTTTAAACTCATAAGATTATATTTACAAAAATTACAAAAATAATACTTGAAAGAATTCCAGCAACTGGTAAAGTAATAACCCAAGCTAAACCAATAGGTTTCATCATACCCCATTTAGCATCTTTATTAAACACCCCTATACCCAAAATAGCGCCGATTAAAATATGGGTTGAGCTAACTGGAATTCCAAGTTGAGTTGCTAAAAGTATAACAATACTTGCACCAAGTTCAGCACTAAAGCCTGTTGTTGGCTTAATTTCTGCTAGTTTTGAACCAACAGTTTGAATAACTTCTTTACCTAAAAACCAAAGTCCAATAACCAAAGCTATACCAAACATAAGCATTACAGCAAATGGCACTGGCGAACTTGGATTAATGGTATTATTTTTAAGCACATCTAAAATCGCAGCAAATGGTCCAAGAGCATTAGCTATATCATTAGCTCCATGCGAAAAAGCAAAACTAGAAGCAGTAAAAATTTGAAACCACGAAAAAATCTTTTCTATAGTTTTATTTACTTCAGTTTTTTTCATCAATCTTACAACAGCCAAAGTAACTATATAAGCAAAAATAGAAATAATAGAAACTATCCATAAATTCTGCACCATATCTAAAGTAGAAACTTTATTTAAACCTTTAAATAAAAACATTGACGCTATTATTAAAGCAGCTATCCCTGCAACCAAAGGAACATGAAATTTCATTTTAGAAAAAACATCTATATTTTTTTCTTTTTCTTTTAATTCTTTAATTTTTAACTTATATTCACTTCTTTTTTCATCATCATCTAAAACAATGGCACTTAATTCTTTAATTTGCTCTTCTTGACTTTTGTTTTTTAAATTGATAAAAAAATTTTCTTTAAACTCCTTTTTTTCTTTTTTAATTTCTTTTATTTGCATATTAATCAAAGCCGAAGGTTGAAGTATTTTTTTATAAATATAAGCATAAATTAAATACGCCACAAGTCCACCAAGTAAAGGAGAAATAACCCAACTCATAGCTATTTTATAAATACCATTCCAATTTACCATAGAAAAAGCTTGGTCTTGATCAAAAAATACAAACCCCATAGCTATACTTGAACCTACAATACCACCTATAATGCTATGAGTAGTAGAAACTGGAAGTCCTTTTTTTGTTGCTATAAATAACCAAATACCTGAACTTAGCAAAGCAGAAAGCATAACACATACAAACACCATAGGATCAACACTATCTGGTAAAACTACTATACCACTTCTTATAGTATTAGTTACTTCCCCACCTGCAAACACAGCTCCACTTAATTCAAATACTGCTGCAATAATTAAAGCTTGCTTGATAGTAACTGTCTTAGCTCCCACGCTAGTACCAAATGAATTTGCAACATCATTACCGCCAACATTAAAGGCCATAAAAATTCCAAATACACTAGCAAGAATAAATAATATCATGGAATTATTAGGAATATAATTATAACCCCAAACAAAAAAACACAAAACGCTTACAATAAAAATAAAAAATGCAATGGTATTGTCTTTACTCAAGCATTCTCCTTAAGAAATTATTTTAAGAATATTTTAGTAACTTTTACTTATTTTTTTCTTTGATTTGTAAAAATTGTAAAGCAGATTTTACTGCTTGCATATAACTTTGTAAGTTTATTTTTTCATTTTTATAAGCCCTATCATAAGCTGTTCCATGATCAACACTAGTTCGAATTATGGGTAAATTTAAACTCGCATTAATACTTTTATCAAAATATAAAGCTTTTAAAGGTGCTAAAGCTAAATCATGATACATACTGACTAAATACTTGCATTTACTTAATGCAAAAGGAGTAAAAGCACTATCGGCCACTAAAGGCTCACTTAAAAAAATATTTTCCTTATAAGAAAACTCTTTTTCTTTTTGACTTAAAAAATATTCATTTTCTAAATTTTGTAAATTTAATGCATGATCTTTTAAAAATACATTTGCCATTCTTATGGCCTTTTTTATTTCTTGCTCTTCCTCTCCACCTATTACGCCATTATCGCTTGCATGAGGATTAAAACCCAAAACTCCAATTTTTTCAAATAAAGTGCATTGATAAAAATTAATTAAAAATTTCGCAAGCTTAAAAGCCTTAATCTCTTTATAAACATCTCTTAAAGGCATATGTTCAGTATATAAAGCCACAAAAAGCTCATCACACCCTAACATCATAATAGCATCTTGTTTGAAAAAATCTCTTAGTGCTTCAGTATGACCTTTATAGCTCACTCCCCCCATTTGCCATGTTTTTTTATTAATCGGTAAAGTTACTAAAGCATCTAAAAATAAATGCGTGCAATAACTAGCTCCTTCAAAACTTAAAAAAGAATAAACTCCACTTTTAGCGTCTAAATTTGCAGGATTTAACTCAAAATCAAAATCAATAATTTTATTAGCTTGATATGAAAACTCATAAATTAAAAAATTTTCTTTTTCTTCTTTAAAGGTAAACTGTGGTTTTAAAGCATTAGAAATTTCAACTAAATTGATTTTAGATTTAGGATTTATTTTCAAAAGTTTATTTGCTTTTTGAAATAATTCATAATGCACAAAATAATAAGGATCACAAATTTTTACTAGCTCATCATGACAAGATAATAAAATTTGCATACCTATGCCATTTAAATCCCCTATGCTAATAGCAATTTTTTTCATCTTTTAATCAAAGCTTTCATTTGCAATATAGCTTTTTCTAAGCCCACAAAAACCGATCTTGCTACTATACTTTGGCCTATATTTAACTCTTCTATTTCTAAAATATCTACAATATTTTTTACATTTTTATAATTAAGCCCATGACCAGCTGCTACTCTTAAATTTAAACTCTTAGCCAAACTTGCACTTTGTCTTAATCTTTGGAGTTCATTTTCTAAAAGCTTTTTGAGTTCATTTTTACTTAAAATTAATTCAGGCAATGCATAAGAAGTTTGATTGATATTAGTATATAGTGCATTATAAATATTAGCATACAAGCCTGTATGAAGCTCTATAAAATCAGCATTTAAAGAAGATGATTTATTAATATCTTCTAAATTTGGATCAATAAATAAAGAAACTTCAATTTGCTCTTGTTTTAAAGCATTAATGGCTTCTTGTAGTTTTTCATTGTCTAAATTTAAACCACCTTCTGTTGTAAGCTCTTGTCTTTTTTCAGGTACTAAAGTAACGCGCGAGGGTTTGTATTTTAAAGCATATTCTATCATATCAATAGAGCATTCTAAATTCACTACACACTTGCAATATTTTAAGATATTTTCTAAATCAAACTCATTAGCATGACGACGATCTTCTCTTACATGGATAGTGATTTGATCAGCTAAATTTGCACTCAAAATAGCAGCTTCAAGTAAATCAGGATCATTTACTTTTCTAGCTTCTCTTAAAACTGCTATATGATCGATATTAACCCCTAAAAGCATAAGTTTTCCTTATAAGTTTTTTGCTATTATACTTTAAATTTTTTAAGGAGAGCTAGTGCTAGGTATTGATATGGGTTCAAATACATTGAGAGCTGTTTTGATGGATGAGAATTTTAATAAATTAAAAAGCGAAGAATTTATCATAGGAGCAGCTAAAAATATGCAAAATGACACCATTAGTGATGAAGCTATAGAAAGAATTTTTAGCGCTTTGAAAATCTTAAAAGAAAAAAATTATAACTTAAGTCAAGCTAAAGCAGTCGCCACAGCTGCTTTTAGAAAAGCAAAAAATACTAAGCTTATTTTTGAAAAAATTCAAAAAGAATTTAAACTTGATATAAAATTAATCGACGCAAAAACCGAAGCAAAACTAAGCGTTTTAGGTATACAAGAGCGTCTTAAAGCTCTTAAACTTTTTAGAAAAGACTTAAGTTATTGTGATTTGGGCGGTGCTTCTTGTGAAATTTCAAATGATAAGTTTAGCAAAAGTTATGATTTTGGAATCATTAGTTTTTATGAAAGAATGCATTTTAAAGCCATAAAACCAAGTGCTTATGTAAGATTTTTTAAAAAATATCCACAAAATCTTGTGCGTATTAAAGATGAAAAATTAAAAATTCATCTAAGCCCCTACCCTGCGCATTTAAAGCAACTTGCCTTAAAAGCTTTTAATCTTAGTAAAGATATAAAATTAAAAGGAAATTTTTTCATACTAAATTCAGGAGTACCCACCACACTTTGTGCTTATAAACAAAACATAAAATACAAAGATTATCTAGAAGAAAGTGTAAATGGCAAAATACTCAAACGCAAAGATTTTTTTGATTTTGCATTAAAAATTTGGAATTTAGAACAAGAAAAAGCTAAAATTTATCTTGGAGAAAATAGAAAAAAATACCTCATAGCAGGCTCAATGATACTTTTTGCTTTATTTAATAAGCAAAAGCTTATTGTGATTGATGATGGTGTTAGAGAAGGTGTGTGTATAGCACATTTTAAAAATATCAAATTTTAAAGGAGAAAAAATGAGTTTAAAAGATCAAATTTTAGAAGATATCAAAGAAGCTATGCGTAATAAAGATGATTTTAAAAGAAACACTTTAAGAACGCTTAATGCTAGCTTTAAACAAATAGAAGTTGATGAGAGAATCACACTTAATAATGAAAGAATATATAAAATCATTGCGAGTGAGATTAAAAAACGAAATGAAGCCGCACTTGCTTTTAGCAAAGGTTCTAGAGAAGATTTAGCACAAAAGGAACTCCAAGAAGTAGCTATTTTAAGTGCTTATTTACCAAAACAACTTAGCGATAAGGAATTAGAAAGTGAGCTAAAAAAACTTATAGAAAAACTACAAATTAGCTCTTTAAAAGAACAAGGTATTTTGATGAAAGAAGCTAAAGCAGCTTTTGGCGCGAGCGTTGATGGTAAAAGACTTAATAAAATGGTAAGAAAGCTTTTAGCATGAAAAAAGTTTTAACACTTTGCGCCTTAGCTTTAAGCTCTTTTGCTTATACTCAATATGAATTACATCCTAGCTTTAAAGCTTATTTTAAAGACTGCTCTTTATTAATGGATAAATATTATTATATTAATTGTTATGATTATAATTATAAAGGCACTAAGGCAATTGCTTATAAACTAGAGGCTAAAATTTTAAATCAAGGGCACATCAAAAAACGCCCAAAATTTAAAGATGATACCAATATTCCTAAAAAGTATAGAACTTATTGGGAGGATTATATAAGAAGTGGTTATACAAGAGGGCATGTTGTACCAAATCAATCCATGAATGCAACCCCACAAGCCCAACTTAGCACTTTTTTAATGAGCAATATCACTCCGCAAAAAAAAGATATTAATGCAGAAATTTGGAATGAAATCGAACAAAGAGAAAGATATTTAGCAAAGAAAAATAAAGAATTGGAAGTCTTAAATTTAGTACTTTATGATGATAAGCCAAAACGCATTAAAAACAACATAGCCATTCCTAGTTTTTATATCAAAATTCTTAAGGCTAAAAATTTCAGCGAATGTTATAAAGTGCCAAATAATGATAATTTTGCAAGATTTGATAGAAATTATTTTAAGGAAGATTGTAAAAAATATATTGATTAAACTAGAAGCAACAAGGCTTCTAGTTTAGTTTTTATTCAACTTCAGCATCGATTACATCATCGTCTTTTTTCTTTTGAGTATTTGGTTCTTCTTTTTTATACATATTTTCTGCTAATTTATGAGAAACTTCACTTAAAGCTTTCATTTTGCCCTCGATTTCTTCTTTAGAAGCATTAGCATTTTTCAATGTCTCTTTTAACTCATCTAAAGCTTTTTGAATATTTGCTTTATCATCATCGCCTACTTTATCTCCAAGCTCACTTAAAGATTTTTCTACTTGATGTACCAAACTATCAGCAGCATTTCTAGCTTCTACTGCTTCTTTGCGTTTTCTATCTTCTTCTTTGTGAAGCTCTGCATCTTTTACCATATTATTGATTTCTTCTTCACTTAACCCACTTGAACCTGTGATTTTAATCTCTTGAGCCTTACCTGTAGCTTTATCTTTTGCACTAACTGTTAAAATACCATTTGCATCAATATCAAAAGTTACTTCAATTTGTGGCATACCACGAGGTGCTGGTGGAATTCCTTCAAGATTGAAATTTCCTAAAGATTTATTATCACGGCTAAATTCTCTCTCACCTTGTAAAACATTGATAGTAACTGCGCTTTGATTATCTTCAGCAGTTGAGAAAACTTGCTCTTTTTTAGTTGGTATAGTTGTACCTTTTTCGATGATTTTAGTCATCACACCACCTAAAGTTTCAATACCTAAAGAAAGCGGAGTAACATCAAGCAATAATACATCTTTAACATCACCTTTAATAACCGCACCTTGAATTGCCGCACCTATTGCAACAACTTCATCAGGATTTACTGATTTATTAAGCTCTTTTCCAAAGGCTTTTTTAACTTCTTCTTGTACTAGTGGAACACGAGTAGAACCACCCACCATAACAATTTCTTTTACTTCACTTTTATCAAGCCCTGCATCTTTTACTACTTCATTAATTTTGCTAATAGTTTCAGCAACTAAACCATCAATCATACTTTCAAATTTAGCTCTTGTTAGAGTTTTAGTTAAGTGTTTTGGGCCACTTGCATCAGCTGTGATAAATGGTAAATTAATATTAGTTTCATTAGCTGAACTTAATTCTTTTTTAGCATTTTCAGCTGCTTCTTTTAATCTTTGCAAAGCCATTACATCGTTTTTAAGATCAATACCTGTTTCATCTTTAAACTCATTTGCTAAAAAATCGATTAATTTATTATCAAAATCATCACCGCCTAAAAATGCATTACCACCTGTTGCTAAAACTTCTACAACATTATCACCTGTTTCAAGCACAGTAACATCAAATGTACCACCGCCTAAATCATAAACTACAATTTTTTCACTTTCTTTTTTATCAAGTCCGTAAGCCAAAGCTGCTGCAGTTGGTTCGTTAATAATTCTTAATACATTCAATCCTGCAATTTGTCCTGCTTCTTTTGTAGCTTTTCTTTGTGCATCATTAAAATACGCTGGAACAGTAATAACCGCATCTTCTACTTTCTCGCCCAAGAAAGCTTCTGCATCTTCTTTTAATTTCATTAAAACTTTTGCTGAAATTTCTTGTGGAGTATAAATTTTACCTGCTATTTCAATCGCACAAGCCCCATTTCTCTCTGTGATATGATAAGGTAAGCGATTTTTAGCTTCTTTTGCTGCTTCTTCATTGATCATCAAACCCATAATTCTTTTTATAGAATAAATAGTTTTTTCAGGATTAGTCACAGCTTGACGCTTAGCGCTATCTCCAACTAAAACTTCTCCCTTATCTGTAAAAGCAACTACTGAAGGAGTAGTGTTTTTACCTTCTTTATTTGGGATAACTTTACTCTCGCCTCTTTCATATACACTCACACAAGAATTTGTTGTACCTAAATCTATACCTATAACTTTTGCCATTTTTTATCCTTTTTATTAAATTTTATTTTGCAACACTAACTTTTGCTGATCTAATTACTCTATCATTCATCATATAACCTTTTTGTAAAAGTTGGACAATATGATTGCTTTCATGATCAGCGCTTTCAACATGAAACATCGCTTCATGTAAATTTGGATCAAACTCACCATTTGCTTCTATTGCTTTAACCATATGTTTTTCAAGTTTTTTCAAAAGCAAGTCTAAAGTGTTTTGAACCCCTTCTTTTATTTTCAAACTTAATTCATCATTAGCTTCTACATTAATAGCCGCCTCTAATGCATCAACTACATCAAGCAAATCTTTAGCAAAACTTTCATTTGCATAAATTGTTGCTGAAATTTTTTCTTTTTCCATTCTTTTTTTGATATTTTCAAATTCAGCATTTGCTCTTAAATAAGTATCTTTTAACTCATTATACTCTGCTTGAAGTTTTTCTAATTCATTGTTTTGATTTTCTGAATTTTCCACTGCTTCTTCTTGCATTTGCTCATTTTGCTTTTCTTCGCTCACGCAGCCTCCTTTATAATATTTAACATTGTTTTAAAATCAGAATACACACTACCGGCAAAAACCACATTAGATTCTTTGCCTAAAAATGTACTCTTAAGCTTTAATCCCATAAAGCCCTCTTCAAATAAAGGATCAAATTGCAATTTATCGTTAAAATAAAATCCAATTTGAGGAGATAAAAGCTTAGCAAATTCATCATTTTGATAAATTTGATAAGCTTTACTCTCATTATATCTATAATAAACCATAGCTTCTTTTAGCATAGTTATTTTTTCCAATAACTCTTTAAACTCAACTCTAAAAGCTAAATTTTCAATACTTTTTAGATCAAGTCCTATAAGTCTTTGTAAGAAAACCAGACTATCCTGACTAAATCTTAAAACCAACTCATTTTGTCCAAAATCAAGTATGATAAATTTATCATTAATCTTGGTAATATCTTGCAAAATAAGCTCATCGCCACCATAAACTAAGGTATAAATTTCAAACTTATCAAGCAAAAACTCTAATAATGCAAGATCGTTAATCACAATCTCATCTTCGCAAAGTTGCTCATACCAATAAGCCTTCATAGCACTAAAAGTTGGTATGCGACCACTGCTAATATGAAGTTGCGTTAATACACCTTCATCACTTAATTTTTTAAAATAAACTCTTATAGTAGAAGCAGGTATGCTAACTTTATGATTTAACTCGTTAGAACCCACAGGGTTATTACCCTCTAGATAGGTTTCAATGATAGTTTTTAAAATTAAATCTTTTTTACTATAAGACTTCACTATAAAACCTTAAATTTTTTATTTTAGCACTCAATGTTTTTAAGTGACAAAATAATTATACAACTTTAGTATAATAATGTCAAGTTATTTTTAAATAAAAATATTTAAAATTATTTAGTCTATATAACTAAAGTTTATTTAGCCATTTATATATAATATATAAAAACTTATTTTTCAGTTTTTTTAAAAGAAAAGATAATATAATTGCGTCTAGCAATATTTTTTAAAAGGTTTATAATAATGAAAAATCTTACTTTAAGAGAAAAGCAAGATCTTGAAGCTTATGTGTTTTCCAATATAGAAAGAAAAAAAATGGCTTTAAGTAGAATTTTAAAGTTATATTATTTAAGATTTTTTAGATTAGTTTTTTAATTTATATTTTCTCATACCCTCTTTTGTAAAAGATAAGTCTTTAAAATCAGGGGATGAGATTAACTCCATACAAGTTTTATCCAAATTTTCCATTCCACTTACTTGCATACTAGCTTGCAAATTTTCATCTAAATATAAATCAAAAATTACACAAGCTTGATTATTGACCTTGTAGAGAATTTTTCCACCTTTTTTCTCATCTAGTTCATACGCTTGTAATTTATCATTTTTACTCATTTTTTTAATTTCATTTGCAAAAGATTGATGTAAGGTATAATAAATCATAAAATCGCGCATAATATTTTTAATATCAGCAATTTCTTTTCTTAGTTTTGATAAATCTTTAGTGTATAAACTTATAAATTGCGTATTTAAGTATTCATTTAGACTTTTTTCGTTTAATTTTTCACACAATGGATAAATTTTAACCACGAAAGCCTTATCTTTAGCAAGTACTATATCCACACAAGCTTGCTTGTTTTGTTTGTATTCTAAAAATAAAGCTTGACTAGAGCTTAAATTTAGCGTGTTTTGTTTATTATAAGCAAAATCACTTAAATCTTCATAGATATTTGCATAAGAAAAAATTCCTATAAAAAGCAATAATAAATTTTTCATTCAAATAAATCTTTATGATGAATTTTTAAGTACTCCACTACTTCTAAAATCTCATCAACTCCTTCTTTTTGGGTATTTTGACAAACCTCATCAATACAATCAATATAAACTCCAATTGCTTTTTCTAATTTTGTTCTTTTTACCCCAGTAAACAAGAGCATTGCTTCTAAAACTATGCTTAATTCATATTGTAAATTTTCTATTTCTTCTTTAAAATCATGATTTGTTTTCATTATTTTCCTTTAATTCTTTGCTTTTAATCAAATCTACAAATTGTGCTTTTATAAAATCATAATTAGAGCTATCTTTATACGCAGCAAACAATCCTCCGCTAGCATTTTTATGCCCTCCCCCATTGACCAAACTTTTAGCCATCAAACTCACATCGATTTTATTATTTGCTCTAAAACTTAAGGTTTTTCTCGAACTAAGATCAACAAAAAAATCAAAATCAGGATTTTGCATTAAAAAATCATTTCCAATTACGGAAGTATTGCCTATATTTGAAGTTAATAAACCTTTACTTCCTTTATAAAATACACTAAATTTTTCTTTATTTACACTTAATCTTTCTACCACAAATTTAGAAATTAAATTGCTTAAAGTATCATCATTTTCTTTTTTAAAAAAAGATTTTTTTAAGCCATGTAAATCATCATCTAAATTAATATGAGCATTTTTTTGATGAATGTATTTTCTACAAACATCAAAAAGATAAAAAAGATATTTGATATTTTCTTGTGCAAACATTACCCTATTGATTTCTTTTGCTCCAGAAACCATACCAAGCAGTACTTTTCCAAGTTCAAAGTTCTCATCTTCACTCAACCAAATATCTACTGCATTTACCACATCCACAAATTCTGACAAAGCCTTATTTTCGCCATAACATTTACTAAAAAAATCATAAACAATCTTAGTAGCACATCTTTTATCATCTAAAAAATACCAAGGATATTTTTGCATACATTCTAAGCCACTTTGATGATGATCTAAAAGTAAAAGTTTGATTTTTTTGCCTTCTATGGCTTTTTGAAAATCTTCACATTGACTTAATGTTAAATTTAAATCCGTGATTAAAATCACAAATTCTTCATTAGGATTTTGCTTTAAATCTTCCTCTATATTTTTAAAAATCACATTAAAATTTTCATTAATTTCTTTACCATAATTAGAATTATAAAAATAACAATTCTTAAAATAAAAATCTAGCACATACTGACAAGCATAGCCATCTAAATCCGTATGTGAAAGATGATAAATTTTCATATTTTTCCTTTATAAATTATCAACTTTTATGATACCTTCTGTTTCAAACTTGGTATTTTCTGCAATCTCAGCAAAACTTAAGACCGTAATATTAATACCAAAATTAGAACAAATATCAGCAATGAATTTTCTAAGTTGCGGCTCAACACAAAGCAAGAAAGGCTTAATTCTTGTATTTGCCACACTTGCAAGTTCAGCTTTTAAAGCTTCTACTAAAGCACCAGTTTGAGCTACATTTATCATTAAATGATACGAACCATCTTTAAACTGCACATGCTCCATTAATTTTGCAGCCGCAGCAGCATCAAAAATATAAAAGCTAATTTGCCCTTTTTCATCCACATATAAATTTGTAATTGCTCTTGCTAAAGAAGCCCTTACATGCTCAATAATCATATCCAAACTCTTGCTTACTTCAGCTATATCACTAATTGATTCTAAAATTGTAAGCATATCTTTAATAGGAATATGCTCTTTAAGTAAAGCTTTTAAAACTTTTTGAATTAAACCTATACTAGCAACCCTTAAACAATCATCTACCACGATAGGATAATCATTTTTGATTTTATCTAATAAATTTTGCACTTCTTGTTTAGTCAAAAGCTCTGAAGCATTAGCTTTTATAAGCTCACTCATATGGGTTGAAATCACACTTGCTGGATCAATTACAATATAACCATTTAGCGTTGCCTCATCTTTTAAGGATGATTCTATCCACAAAGCATCAGAATTAAAAGCAGGTTCTTTAGTAGCTATACCTTCGATAGGTTCAGTGATAAAACCACTATCCATAGCTAGATATTTATCGGGATAAATTTCAGCACTAGCTATACCCACACCTTTGAGTTTAAAAGTATATTCATTTGGTTTTAATTGCAAATTATCTCTAATTCTAATTTTTGGCATTAAAAAACCTAAACTTTGAGCTATATTGCGTCTTGTTGATCTAATGCGCTCTGTTAATTCACTTTCTGCTAGTTTGATAAGTCCATAACCTAATTCTAATTCTAAAATTTCTAATTTTAAAATATCTGTGATTTTATTTTCTTCTTCTTTTAAGATTTCTTCTTCGCTGCGTTTTTGAGGTTTAGCTTGTTCTTCTTCATGGGTTTCTTGAGACTTTTTAGCTGAAATTGCATTGATTTGAATTTTACCTTCTTGCACTTGCTTTATCATATAACCAAGTCCTAAAAACACCAAAGCCATAAAGCCCAAAGAAAAATGTGGTAAGCCTGGCACTAAAGCAAATATAAATAAAACAAAGCCCACAATTAATAAAGTTTTGTATTCCCCTAAAAGCTGATTGATAGAACCTTCAGCAAAATTATCCTCATCTTTACTAGCACGCGTGATGATAATTGCAGTTGCCGTTGAAGTTATAAGTCCAGGAATTTGAGAAACAAGTCCATCGCCTATTGTTAATATAGTATAAGTTGAAGCACATTCTCCAAGCTCCATATCATGCTGAAAATAACCTATCATAAACCCACCAATTAAATTTACAATGGTGATAATAATCCCAGCAACAGCATCCCCTTTTATAAATTTAGAAGAACCATCCATTGCTCCATAAAAATTTGCTTCAGCTATGATTTCTTGGCGTCTTGCGCGTGCAGTTTTTTCATCAATCAAACCTGCATTTAAATCCGCATCAATAGCCATTTGCTTACCTGGCATTGCATCAAGGGTAAATCTTGCTTGAACTTCAGAAACCCTTGTACTACCTTTAGTTACAACCATAAAATTGATTAAAACTAAAATACAAAAAACAACCATACCTATAACATAATTTCCACCAACAACAAATTCACCAAAACTTGCCACTATATCACTAACAGCAGCTGGACCTTGATGACCCTCGCTTAAAATCATACGCGTTGTAGCTATGTTAAGTGAAAGTCTAAAAAGCGTAATAATTAAAATCATAGTTGGAAAAGTTGTTAAATCTGTAGGTTTTGGTATATATAAAGAAATTAAAATAATTAAAACTGAAATTGCTATACTTAAAGCAAGAAAAAAATCTAAAACTATACTTGGTAAAGGTACTATAATAATAGCTAAAATTGCAATAATTACAGCTACTATAGTTAGACTCTTTGCCCTTAAAATAGGTGCAACAAGTGGAGCAATCCAAGGCAATACTAAGCTAAAAATATCCCTTTTAGCCATTATTTTGAATAATATCCTCTAGAGTAATAGAAACTAAAAAATCATCTATCTTATTTTGAAGCTTCACCAACACAGGCATAATTTTACAATTTTCTTCTTTTTGCGAAGGACAAATTCCATTACTGCACTCAAATACATTGATAGATTTTTTCTCTACACTATTAATAATTTCTTTTAAAGTGTATTCACTTGGCTTTTTAACAAGCATAAATCCACCTTTAGCACCCTTATAAGATTTCAAAAGTGCGTCTTTGGCAAGTGCTTGTAAAATTTTTGCTAAAAAACTTTTTGGTATATCTAAAACACTTGACATAGTATCTACATCTTGTGGTTCTTGGGATTTTGCTATATGAATTAAAGACAATAAAGCATATTCGCTAGCTTTGGTAAATAACACTTTTTTCCTTTCATTAAAATATTAATAAACAATATCTATTTTTAACTTTAAATAAAAATTTTAATTATATCAAAAATATGTGTTGTTAAATATTAAATTTCTTATTTTTTAAATTTCAGCATTTTTTTTGTTTTTTTAGTTATAATTGCACTTTTTATTTTAAATACCGCTCAGGAGGTCTATTATGGCTTTAGATTCGGCTAAAAAAGCAGAAATAGTTGCAAAATTTGCTAGAAAAGAAGGAGATACGGGTTCTCCAGAAGTTCAAATCGCACTTTTAAGCGCAAGAATTTCAGATTTAACAGAACATTTAAAAATCTACAAAAAAGATTTTTCTTCTCGTTTAGGTCTTTTAAAGCTTGTTGGTCAAAGAAAAAGACTTTTATCTTATCTAAAAAGAAAAGATTATCAAGCTTATTCTAAATTAATCAGCGAATTAAATTTAAGAGATAAATAAGCCTCGTGCTTATTTATCTTTAATATATTTTATTTTAGTTATTTACCACTTCTTTAATTTAAGTTTTCAAAATTTCAATATTTTATTCACAAGAGTTTCACGATGTGATTTTAGCTTCTAAGTATCTAAAAATAGCACTTTAAGTTTTATGAGTAAAAATATTTTTCACATTTAATTTTATTGATTTTTAATGTTTTTTCACTTTTGCTATAAAAAACCCATCTGCATAATTATCTGGTAAAACTCTTTTGGCAAATGACAAGTCAAAATCATCACTTTTTGCATTAATGAAGTTAACATTTAATAAATCAAAATCTAGTAATTCTAATTTAAAATTTTCATTTCTTAACGCATTTTCTAAAACAGCTTCATTTTCTTCTCTTAAAAATGTACAAGTACTATAAACCAATTCCCCACCATGTTTTAAGGCTAGTAATGCTGAATGTAAAAGTTTTTTTTGCAAATTTGCTATTTGCTTAATTTCTTTTGTGTTTTTTTGTATTTCAAAACCCATTTTTGCAAAAGTTGAACAAGGCGCATCAAGCAAAATTTTATCAAATTTCAAAGGACAAGCTTTACCTATAGTGCGTGCGTCTTTTAAAAAGCATTTTGCAATTTTAACTTGATAATTTTCCATAGTTTTTTTTAAGGTAAAAAAGCGTGTTTTAGATAATTCACAACTTGCTAAATAACCCTCATTTTGCATAAAATTGGCCAAATTTAAACTTTTTCCACCAGGAGCTGCACACATATCTAATACACTCTCACCAGCTTTAACACCCAAGGTTTTAGCACATAAATACGAAGAATAATTTTGTATATAAAACTTACCCTCATTAAAAGCATTCATTGAGCTTAATTTGCTTTTAAAAATACTAGGTATTTTATAACAATACAAATCAATTTTTTCAAATTTTATATTTTTTTCATTTAGAATTTCTTCTAGTTTTTCATTGTCAATAAGCAAAGAATTTCTAAAAATATTGACATATTTTTCTTGATTAAAACTTTGAAGGATTTGTTCTTTTTGCTCTTTTGTATAAATTTCATCTAAAGCTGTATTTAAATCAAGCAAGGCCATAAAAATCCTTTAAAAATAAATATGCAGCTAAAGAATCAAGTTTGCCATCTTTTTTCTTTAAATTCACTACACCAAGCTCTTGTGCGTTTTTAGAGCTAAAACTCTCATCAACAAAAAAAACTTCTTTATCAAAACCAAGTAAAGATATGAAATGCTCTATTCTTTTTCGCATTTCATCTTCACTAGATCCACCCAAAGGAATTCCTACCACCAAAGTATTTACATCATAGTCTTTAATGTATTTTTTTACCTCATTTGCTGCTTGATTGCGATTTTTTCTAATGATAGCTTCAAGTGGCATGGCCATGCTTTTATTAATACACAAAGCAACACCAATACGCTTTAAACCTATATCTAACGCTAAAGTATTCATATGCAAGCTCTTATTTTCACTCCAGAAATTTCCACCAGACCCTCAAGTTCATATTCATAAACTCTATCACCAAATTTTTTCAAAACTTTTTCTAAATCATTTTCATGCTTTAAAAAGCTTAACAAATCATCCTCACTTTGCTCTTGATAAAGCTCTCCAAACATTTTTACAAATTCCTCAAAATTATGAATTAAATTTGCTTTTTTTGTGGCTAAAAGTAAATTTGTTCCTTCACTTTCATCTTTCCTATGAGGTAATACATATATAGGTTTATTCATACTCAAAGCAAGCCTTGCACTTTGCATAGAACCACTTTTTAAATCAGCTTGAGCTATTATAACAACCTCACTTAAAGCAATAATAAGCCTATTTCTTAATAAAAAATCATATGGCTTTGCTTTATATTTTGCTTCATTTTCACTTAAAGCTAATGCATTTTCATAAATATTTAAAATTTCATTTGTATTAGATTTTGGATAAATCTCATCAAGTCCATTAGCAAATATGGCTATAGTTTGAGGATAAGCTATTTTAGCTGCTTGGATATCCACACCCAAAGCCCCACCACTTACTACACAAACCTTAGTTTTTTTTAACAAAGATACTAACTCAATGAGACAATTTTTAGTATAAACACTCATTTTTCTAGAACCTATAATAGCTACTTTTCTAGCATTTAAAAGCTCTAAATTGCCTTTATAATAAATCTTTGAAGGTGGATTTAAAAGATTTTTAAAATCTTCAATATTCTCAATAAATTTCATTTAAATATACAAGTTCAACTGAATTTAACAAATCTTTACTTTGCACCAAAGCTTTAAAAGTCTTTTCTCTTGGATGACCAATAGCTATAGCAAAACCTTTCTTTCTTGCCTCTTCTACTGCTTGTTTGAGTTGATTTTTAATATATGCTATATCATCTTCATTATCTAAAAAAACATCTCTGGCTATATAAGGCTGATTAAATTGACTTACTAAATTTTTAGCTTTAGAATTTCCTATGGTTCTTGAATCTACAAAAATAAAATCATTTTGTTTAAAAGCATTAAATAATTTTTCCATAGCCTGCTTATTTGCAGTAAATAAACTTCCTGTATGGTTGTTAATAAATTTTACTTTTGGAAATTGTTCTTTTACAAAAGCAATGCGCTTGCTTATTTTTTCCATATCATCACTAGGGTGTAAAGTGTTTAATTCTGCCTTGTCATATTTTATAGCAGCAAGAGGCAAATGCACCATAAAAAAGTCAAAATCCTTTGCAAACTCAGCTGTATAAGGATGGCGTTTATCAGGTGGAAAAAAAGATGGGATTAATTTTAAATTTGTTTTTTTAAGCATATCTACATGAGTGTGACTTGCCATATCATCTATGATAATTGCTAGACGAGGCTTGGTATTTTTTTGTACTAGAATTTGAATTTTATTATCCTCGCTTTTATCTGATATATTTTGCTCTTCATTTTTTGATTCTTTGCTTGTATTTTGATCTATTACTTCTAAAATTGAAGTTTGATTATCTTCTTTAGTTTGATTTAACTCTGTATTTACAGGGTTTAAATTTAAAATTTCACTAATATTTTTATCTAAAAATTCTAAATTTTCATTTTCTAAAGTCAAATTTATATCATTAAAACTAAAATTATTTTCTTGTTCTATTATAGGTAATGGTTCTTTTTTGTTTATTGTTTGATTATAATCTAAACCTTTATTTTCTTCTTTTTTTAAAAACAAAGCTCCAAATGCAAAAAGAAAAATTCCAATTACAACAAGACAAAGCGCTAAAAGCACTTTGTATTTTTTATTTATAGTTTTCAAATTAGTTTTTATCTTTATCAACTAATTTTTTAGCACTAATCCAAGGCATCATAGCGCGAAGTTCGCGTCCTGTTTTTTCTATCAAAGAATCATTCATTAATTTACGCTCTGCATGCATTCTTGCAAAATTCGCTCTTCTTTCTAAGATAAAATCTTTAGCAAAACTTCCATTTTGTATATCTTTTAAAACACCTTTCATAGCCTCTTTAGTTTCTTTGGTAATAATCTTAGGCCCTGTGATATAATCTCCATATTCAGCAGTATTAGAAACAGAATATCTCATATCAGCAATACCACCTTGATAAATCAAATCTACAATTAATTTCATTTCATGCAAACACTCAAAATACGCCATTTCAGGTTCATACCCTGCTTCAACTAAGGTTTCAAAACCAGCTTGGATTAAAGCACTAAGTCCTCCACAAAGCACCGCTTGTTCGCCAAATAAATCTGTTTCAGTTTCAGCTTTAAAAGTCGTTTCTATAATACCTGTTCTACCACCACCTATAGCACTAGCATAACTTAAAGCTAAATTTTTAGC
>NZ_JAKMRT010000011.1:0-61807 GCF_025772225.1 Campylobacter sp. IFREMER_LSEM_CL1097
GTAATAGTTTTTGTGTTTTTTAATGTTCCAATTATTTTAGCATTATCAGCTAAAGAAATATTTCCTTTTATAGTTCCATTATTGATTAAAGCATTGCCTGTGGTATTTATTTGATCATTATTCTGTGATGCTGTTATGGTGCCTTGATTTAAAATGATTGCATCAGAAGTATCATCTTTACCTATAGTTCCTTCATTATTAATACCGGCATTAACTCCTGCTATTAAAGCATTAGAACTAGTTGATATTATAGAATCTACCTTAGAAGTGCTATCTATATTTATTCCGTTAGAAGTATTATCTCTTCCTATTATACTTCCTGCATTAGCAAGGGTGCCACCTATAGCATTCTCAAAACTAATACCAGCTTGTTTTCCTTGTATGGTTCCTGAGTTGCTTAGATTTTCTAGAGTGGATTTTTTTAAAACCATGGAAGATGTTTGGCTATTTAATACTCCTGAATTAACAAAAGATTTTATAGTTGAACTATCTAAATTGAGAATTTCTTTTTGCGAATTAATACCAGCTATATTAGTAAAATTTGACATAGTTGAATTTATTAAAGATATACTAGGACCTATAGTAGATATAATACTTCCATAATTTTTAAAATCTACAATAGTGCTATTATTAACTCCAATAGCAGTAGCACCTTGTATGGTTCCTTTGTTAGTAAAATTTTGTAAAGTTGATTGCTTTTGCATATACAACCCGTATTCTTTTCCTAATATTTTACCTTTATTATCTAAATTATCTAGTGCTCCTTTACTTTTATAATTACTACCTATTCTAAGACCTTTTTTTTCACCACTAATAACTCCTAAATTGTTTAAAGTTTTTATTTTACCCCTATCTTCAATAGTTATTCCATCCCTACTACTACTAATTATATCTTTTGAGTTATACAAATTATCCAATATTGATCGTTCTCTAACTAAAATACCATAATTATTACCTTTAATAGTTCCATTATTATTTAAATTTTCTAAACTTTTTCCAAGATAAATACCATCGGTTTTAGCTACTATACTTCCCCTGTTATCAATCTTCTTTACTTTTGAACCATACTCTATAGAAATACCTCCTCTATTTAGACCTTGAATTAATCCACTGTTATTAATATTATCAATAGTGGAGCTATGTCTAATCAATATTCCAAAATTGCTTCCTTGTATGGTTTTTTTATTTTCGATAATAGTAACTTTACTATTGCCTATATAAAAACCATCATATTTTGCGAGTAGATTATTATTATTTGTAAATTTATCAATAGTTCCACCATAGATTAAAATACCATGATTTCCATCTATTAGATTATTATTTATGATACTTGCTACATGTGAGTTATTTCTAATAAAAATCCCATCTCCCTCTACAAATGGGTCTTGAGTCTCTTCAGGAGGTAATTCAGGTTTTTCTACTATTTCCGATTTTCCACCGATAATGGAACCATTATTAATAATATTTATATTTTTAGAATTTTCATCAATCATAATAGCATGTTGATTATCTTTAGAGATTTTACCTGAATTGCTAATATGTATATTATACCCATCAACATTTTTTAACCAAAGTCTAGTTGAAGCATCTGTGTTTATGGTGCAGTTTTTACCATCTAAACATCCAGCACCACTTACATTTTTTTCTAACATTCCTGCTTTAGAGATTTTTATAGAACCAGAAGAAGATGGATCGCTTATAACAACACTAGAATTAGCACATGTTGCTAAAAAAGATATAGTTGCCAAAGATAAAAAAATATTTTTAATTCTTTGGGTATTAGAATAATTAAAATTTTCCTTTGCATTTAATCTTTCTAGAGAGGAATTCATTATACCCCCCCCCCATATCGATAATAAGACATTATTACACCTCTTTTTTTAGTAAAATATCACTTATTATCACACTATATAATAAATTATTTTAAAATATATAAATAATTATTAATTTATAAATAATAAATATTTTTAACAATTATAAAAAATTATACAAAGCGATTTAAAAATTTAGCTATTAAATTTATCATTTAAAAGCTATGAAAGTTTCAAAATTTACCCACTTAAATACGCTTTCTACTTTAGAAAATCCTGCCTTTTTAAGCATAGCTATGTTTTCATTTTGAGTATAAGGAATGAGGACATTTTCTAAGGCTTCTCGCTTGCTTGAAATTTCTAGCTTACTATAACCTTGCTCTAGTTTATATTGCTCATAAATTTGTATCATTTTTTTAGCTATTTTTACATCTTCATAAAGAATTTTTTCACTAAGCACAAACATACCATTTTCATTTAAGTTTTGATAGATTTTATCAACTAATTCTTGTCTTTTAGGTGGGCGGATAAACTGCAAAGTATAAGTAGCTATAAAAACATCATTTTTAAAAAACTCAAAATCATCTAAATTTTTTTGATGAAATGCCACCCTAGCTCCAAAGGCTTGACATTTGTTTTTGGCGATCTCTAACATAGCATTAGCTTCATCAACCCCGCTTAAAAGAAAATCTTTTCTTTTTTCATAAAGTGCAAGCAATAAACTAGCCGTAGAACAACCAAGATCACAAATTCTCGCATTTTGTGGTGCAAAATGATCAATAAGTTCGACTATGAGTTTTAAATTTTGCGTATAAAAAGGCACAGATCTTGACACCATATCATCAAAAACACTTGCTACGCTTTTATCAAATTCAAATTGTTTTTCTAAGGGTTTTTTAAAAATTTCATCTTTCATTTAATCTTCCTAAAATTTCTTTTGCTTTGTCAATATCTTTACTAATTTGTGCTTTTAATAAGGCTAAGTCGTTAAATTTCTCATTAGCTCTTATATAGTCAATAAAACTTAACTCAACTGAAATTGCTTTTGTATTTGTGAAATTTTCATCTAAAATATGCGTTTCTAAAGCAAAATTTTCATCAGTAGATCTTATGCCTATAAAACTTACACTATGATAGCTTTTATTTTCAATCTTTACTAAAGTCGCATATACGCCATCTTTGGGTAAAAAGAAGTCTTTTGTATGTAAATTTAAAGTTGCAAAAAGCTCTTTAGCGCCTATACCTTGACCTTTGATGATATTTGCTTGTATATTATAAAATCTACCTAGAAAATTTTTAGCTTCTTTGACTTTTGCTTCTTTAAGTAAGGTTTTAATCATACTTGCATGAACACTTTTATTTTGAATTTTAAACTCATCTATGATGATGGTGTTTATACCACAAAGATTTTGTATGTCTTTGGCGCTACATTTTCTTTCTTTGCCAAATTTAAAATCATAACCTACGATAATCTTTTCTAGTTTGGGAAATTTTTGCTTTAAAAGTTTTAAAAAATCCCCACCTTTATAGTCCTTGATTTTATCAAAATCACAAAAAATCAAAGGAAAATCAACCAAATTTACTCTAAAATCCTTAGGTGTTAGGGCTTCTTTTTCCTCTTTAGTGATGATAAATAAGGCGCCATTTTCATCTAAATGCTTAAAAAGCTCAAAATGCCCCAAATGCATACCATCAAAACGCCCTATGGCTAAATTTGTGATCTTAGTTTTTTCTATAGGCGTAGAAAAACTCAACATTACCTTCTTTTCCTTTTAAGTGTGACTCTTGACTTGCTTGCAAGATCCAACCAAGCTTTACACAAGCTTTTTCAAAGCTTTCTTTAGCATTTTTGATAGCTTTGGTATCTTTTACCACTCCGTTTTTATCACGCTTAGCATTTTTACCTACTTCAAATTGAGGTTTAAAAAGCAAGATGATAAGATCTTTAGCAAGTTTATCTATATGAAAAATCAAATGTGTTAAAGATATAAAACTCACATCACAAGTGATAACATCATATAAAATTTCACTTTTAAACTCACGCAAATCAGTGTTTTCACAAATTTGGATATTTTCTAAATTTCTTAAGCTCTCATGAAGTTGGTTAGAGCCTACATCTAAAGCTGTGATGTGTTTAGCATTATTTTGGTGTAAAATTTGCACAAAACCTCCGGTCGATGAACCTATATCTAAACAAATTTTATCTTTTATGGTAAATGTATGCTCTTGTAAAAAATGCTTGAGCTTAAAAGCAGCTCTGCTTACAAAAAGCTCTTCTAAAAGCGTGAGTTTTAAACTCTCATCTTCTAAAGGATTTAAAGATGTGATTTTAAAAGAGGTTTTTTTAAACTCGCCATTGAGTAAAATTTGCTTGTTTTCTATAAACTCACAAGCTTTGTTGCGAGAAATGTTTAACTTTGCACTTACAAAGACATCATACCTCATCATCGTTACCTAAAAGAGCATTAAACTCAGCTTCATTAATACATTTAACCCCTAAGTTTTGAGCCTTTTCAAGCTTTGAGCCTGCTTCACTTCCATATAATACAAAGTCAGTTTTCTTAGACACACTTGAACTTACCTTTGCTCCAAAGCTTTCGATTAGTTCTTTAAAATGATCGCGTGATTTGCTTAAAGTGCCTGTGATAACAAAGGTTTTATTAGAAATATTATCATTTATAATAAGCTCTTTTTTCTCATCCTCTAAATGCAAAATTTCATAAAAATGCTTAATGCGATTTGCATTGACATGGGTAAATTCTTCTAAGCTTTTAGCCATTTGCTCGCCAAAGCCTTCTAAATTTGCATAAGCTTCATAGCTTTGCATAAACCATTCAAAGCCAAAAGATTGAGCTAATTTTTTAGCTGCTACTTCTCCAATATGCTCTATACCCAAAGCAGTGATAAACCTTGATAAGGGGCATTTTTTTGCATTTTCAATAGCACTTAGAAGATTGTTGATTTTTTTCTCTTTAAAACCTTCTAAGCCTTCAAAATCACTATATTTTAAGAAAAATATACTTTCTATGTTAGTGATTTTTCCTTCTTTAAATAAAAGCTCGACGATATTTTCTCCAAGGCCGTCTATATTTAAACACTTTTTAGATACAAAATGTATGATAGAATTTACAAGCCTTGCTTTACAGTCTAGGTTTTGGCATTTTAAAAAAGCACCCTCATCTAAAAGCTCACTTAAACACTCAGGACAAAGAGTTGGTTTAGCAATCTTACTTTCTAAACCATCACGCCTTTGAGTAAAAACTTTAGTAATTTTAGGTATAACATCTCCACTTCTTATCACACTTACGCTATCGCCTATCATCACTCCAAGTCTAGCTATCTCATCAAAATTATGTAAGGTTGCAGACTTTACGATAACCCCATCTAAATTTACAGGCTCTAAAACCGCCACAGGGGTAATCACCCCACTTCTTCCAACTTGTAAATTAACCCCAAGTAATGTTGTAGTTTTTTCCAAAGCAGGAAATTTAAACGCGGCCATAAATTTTGGAAATTTCACAGTATAACCCAAAAGCTTACAATGAGCTAAATCATCTACCCTTACAACCATACCATCCATCATCATAGGCTTTTGATCTCTTTTTTCTAAAAGCTCATGATATTTTTCCAAAACCTCATCTAAAGTTTTCACACAAAAAACAAAATCATCTTTTAAAAAACCAAGATTTCTTACAAACTCCATCACTTCAGAGTGCTTACTAAATTCCAAAGAATTCTCTCCCACTCCCCAAGGATAAAATTTTAAATTTCTTTCTTTTGTAATGCTTGTATCAAGCTGTCTTAGTGAACCACTTGCTGCGTTGCGTGGGTTTGCAAATAAGCTCAAGCCATCTTTAGCTCTTTTTTCATTGATTTTTTCAAAATCTTCTTTTAAAATTACCACTTCGCCACGAATTTCTATCTTGTCTTTATAAGGAATTTTTTGAGGTATGTTTGATATTTCTTTTACATTTAAAGTAATATCCTCACCCACTTCTCCATCGCCCCTTGTAGCACCGCTGATTAAAATACCATTTTCATAAGTAAGATTTAAACTCGCTCCATCAAATTTAGGTTCTATGAAAAAATCAAATTCACATTTAGCTCTTTTTGCCCAAGCTCTAAGCTCAGCTTCATCAAAAACATCTTCCATAGACCACATTTTTGCACTATGTGCAAGTTTATGAAACTCACTTTGTATAATAGGAGCGATATTTTGCGTAGGAGAATCTTTAGAAATCTTTTCTTGATGAAGCGTTTCAAATGCTTTTAACTCTCTTATAAGTTTATCATATTCTTCATCGCTTGCTAAAGGCTCATCATCTTCATAATAAGCCCTCATCCATTCTTTTGCTAATTTTACCTTTTCTAAATACTCTTGATAAGTCATCACTACTCCAAAGAAAGTTCATCCATAGCTTTTGCAAGTTCAAACATTTGCTTATGCTCATACACATCATGTGCTCTTATAATGCTTGCACCATTTTTAAAAGCCTCTAAATGTAAATAAAGTGTGCCCGCTAGTCTTTGTTCAACACTTGAGTTAAAATAAGCATTTATCACACTTTTCCTACTAGCTCCAATCAAAAGTTCTTTTTCAAAGCGTAAAAAATGCTCTAAATGTTTGATTAACATCATATTATGCCAAGGACTTTTACCAAAACCAATGCCAACATCTAAAATCACATCTTCTAAACCAAGCTTACCTAGTCTTTCTAGCTTTTGCGTAAAAAAATCATCAAGCTCGGTTAATACATCTTCATAATGCGGGTTATCTTGCATATTTTGTGGGGTATTTTGTATATGCATGAGTGTATAAGTGGCTTTGTATTTTAAAGCTAGTTTGGCTAAATTTTCATTTTTAAAACCGGCGATATCATTAATAAGTTTAAAACCTTTATTTAAAGCATATTCTAAACAATACTCATCAAAGCTATCTAAACTAAAAATACATTTTTCATAAAGTTTTTCTTTATAAATTAAATCTAGGGTGTTTTTTAAGCGCTTAAACTCTTCTTCTTTCCCACAATACACACTACCAGGTCTTGAAGAAACCCCGCCTATATCTATATAATCAGCCCCTTGAGAAATCATGAGTTCGATTTTTTCTAAAACTTCATTTTCTTTAACCCTACTTTGAGCGTTAAAACTATCTTCATTAACATTAATCACACCCATGATTTTTGCATATTTTGGTTTAGCAAAATTAGACTTTAAAAATAGTGCTAAATTTTTAAGTTTAAAATCTTGTAATTTTTCTTTTTCTATAAGCTTTTTAGCTTGATCTTGTGTTACCATAAGCAAGGCATTAGTATGTTCTTTACCTAGTATAACTTCTTTATGTGTTACAAGTTCAGCTCCAACCCTTAGTGCGTCTTGTTTAAGTATATTTGCAGCAGGTGCTCTTAGTTCTTTGATAAGAAAAAAATGAATTTGAGTTTTTTCACTCATAATTTTCTCACCTGCTTTATGTGGCTTTATATATTTAGAAATTTGCTCAAAGTCTGTGTTAGGATTGATTTTAATGATTTTCATTTTTTCTCTCGTGTAAAATTAAAGCTATGGTGCTTAGTAAAATAGTTGGCTTTGCATTTAATTTAGCTAGCTCATAAGCTTTATAAAAAAATTCAATTTCTTCATCGTTTAATTTTATATCTTGTTTAAAACACTCATAGCTTAAAACACTAATTAAATCTAAACATTCATGCTTGTCTATATTTTCATATTGTTTTAATAATGAAGCAATTTGAGCTAGATCCATTTTTTTAAGATCTAAATTTAAAGATATCTTTTCTTTTTGAATTTTATGCTTTTCTATGATAAATCTTGAAAGTATAGTAGGTAAAAAAACATTTTTTGAAGGAGCTACGATAATAAAATATACATTTTTTGGTGGCTCTTCAAAAAGTTTTAATAAAAAATTTTGTGCTTCTTCACGGAAAGACTTAGCTAGTATAATAATAATTTTAGCTTGTGCTTCAGCCATATAACTTTCTTTCATAATAGCCCTTGCCGTTGCTTGAGCGTTTTTGTCATAAGTTAAGTCATTTAATCTTAATTCTAAGTCAGGATTTTTAGGTATGAAAAATTTAAGATTTTTTGCTCCATATTCTTCTGTGAGTTTTTCTTGCATTAGTTCAAAATCATTATGGATAATGATTTTATTTCTTAGATTCAAATTTCTACCTTAGAAAAAAGTACAGCCTCTAAGCTTTGCTCAAATACTTTATATAAAGAAATGAGTTTATAGTCTAATTCTTTATCACGCGAGGAAAGATAAAAGCTATTTTGCAATTGCTCATCAAAAAGCCAAAGCATACTTTCTGCTTTAGAATTAGCGATTTTAAATTTAAATCCTGTATTAGTTCCTATATAAAAAAAAGCATAACCATTGGGAAAAGAAATACTTAAAAGATCATTAAGTAAATCTATATCTTCTTGGGTATTGCAAGCTTTGTTATAAATTCCTTTTAAAGACACAAAAGGCACTAAAGGTCTTGTAGTGCTAGCATTGATTTGGCTTAAAAAATACTCTTCAAACCAAGCTCTTTGATCATCAGTAATCACAATAAAAGTATAACCTTGCAAAAGCAAAGCTAATTTAGAAGCTATCAAAGGCGACCATTCAAGACGCCTTTCTTCTAACCAACTTGTATAAGTGCCATTTTCTCGGATTTGCTCTAGGGTAAATTTTAAAAAACTATTACTCATTTATACATCTAGTTTATAAACTTCATGCAATACTCTTACAGCTAATTCACCATATTTTTCATGCACGATAACTGAAATTTTAATTTCGCTTGTAGAAATCATTTGTATGTTAATATTTTCATTTGCCAATGCTTTAAAAGCTGCTGAAGCTACTCCAGAATGTGATTTCATACCCACACCCACAACTGAAACTTTTACCACTGCACTATCTGTTTCTATATTAGCATTAGCACCTAAAACTTTTTTCATAGCATTAGTTGCTAAATCAAGCTCGTTTTCAGGCACAGTAAAGCCCAAATTTGTAGCTCCATCTACACCTACATTTTGGATAATCATATCTACATTGATATTTTCATTTGCTAAAGTTCCAAAAATTTCAGCAGCAATTCCTGGCTTATCATCAATATTTCTTAAAGTAACCCTTGCTTGGTTTTTATCTAGTGCTATACCACTAACCAAAGCTTGTTCCATATTTTCCTCCTTAGTAATGATCGTCCCTTCATTTTCATTAAAGCTACTTCTAGTAACTAATTTTACATTTAATTTTTTAGCAAGCTCTACAGAGCGATTTTGTAAAACTTTAGCTCCCAAACTTGCAAGCTCTAGCATTTCTTCATAAGAAATTTTATCTAGCTTTTTAGCCTTTGGCTCAATTCTAGGATCGGTAGTATATACCCCATCTACATCAGTATAAATTTCACACAAATCAGCATTTAAAGCTCCTGCTAATGCAACTGCACTTAAGTCACTTCCACCACGACCTAAAGTAGTAACATTACCCATTTTGTCGATACCTTGAAAGCCAGCAACTACTACAATATACCCCTCATCTAAGGCTTTATTGATATTTGTAGTATCAATGTGTTCAATTCTTGCTTTAGTATAAACATCATCTGTAATAATCCCTGCATTGCGTCCGGAAAATGCAGTAGCTTTTAAACCCATTTCATTTAATGCAATAGCAAGTAAAGATGAAGTTACACGCTCACCACTACTTAAAAGCATATCCATCTCACGACCTGAAGGATTTTTACTAAAATGATGTGCAAAATCAATAAGCTCATTAGTAACTCCACTCATTGCAGAAACTACTACAACTAACTTATCGCAAGTTTTTTTACTTTTTGCCACTCTTTTAGCAACTTCATCGATACGCTCAAGCGTTCCTACACTCGTTCCCCCATATTTTTGTACGACCAGCATTAAATATACCCCCTTTCTTTAAAATATTTTAAAACCCTAATATATATAGGCTTTTTAAAATGATTAATCATATCATACACATCTTCCAATGAAGCAAATTTATAAGCATCAAATTCAGGATTTTTAGTATTTAGATTAACAATAGCTTTGTTTTTTAATCTAACTAAAAAATATTTTTGATTTTGACCATCATAAGGATACATTTTTTGTGCAACCTTAGGTGGAAAATCATAACTAATCCATTCAGGATGTTCGGCTAAAATTTCAATCTCATCTGTACCTATTTCTTCTTTTAATTCTCTAAATAACGCACTTTTAGCATCCTCTCCCTCATCTATTCCACCTTGAGGAAACTGCCATATATTTTCCATATCATTGCGTTTAGCGAGTAAAATTTTACATTCAAAAGGATAAGCTGATGATAGCACTATTGCGGCTACATTTGGCCTATATTTTTTTTCTTTTTCCATGATTTTCTTATCCTTGACTTTTTAATAATATAATTCTAACAAAAAAATACGAATTTATAATCACATTTTAAAGAAGTTTTATGCATTTATATATACATATACCATTTTGCGAAAGTAAATGTTTTTATTGTTCTTTTACTTCACTTAAAAAAAAGGACTTTGAAAAAGATTATTTAAATGCTTTAATGCAAGATATAAAATATCAACTAGATTTTTTTATGCTGGATAAAAATTCCATAAAAACTATTTTTATAGGTGGTGGTACTCCTAGTTTAATGAGTGTTAATTTTTATGAAAAAATTTTTATTTTTTTGCAAAGTTATTTACAAAAAAATAATGAAATAAGCATAGAAGCAAATCCTAACTCAAGCAATTTTTCTTGGCTTAAAGAGATAAAAAATTTAGGTTTTAACCGCATTTCTTTTGGGGTGCAAAGTTTTCATGAAAAAAAATTACAATTCCTTGGGCGTATTCATGATCAAAAAAGCATTTTTATAAGTATAGAAAATGCAAAAAAAGCAGGATTTAATAATATAAATTTAGACTTAATTTATGATACAAAACTCGATGATAGTAAAATGCTTGATTATGAAATTTCTAAACTCGCTTTAATTGATATTAGCCATGTGAGTGCTTATAATCTAACCATAGAAGAAAAGACAAGATTTGCTAAAAAATTTCATTATAAAAAAAACGCTCCACGCCTTGCAAAACATTTTATCAAAGCAATTGAAAATCTTGGTTATAAACAATATGAAATCAGTAATTTTGGACAAATTTGCAAACATAATCTTGCTTATTGGCAAGGAAAAGACTATGTAGGATGTGGTTTAAGCGCAGTAGGATTTTCAAAAAATCAAAGATTTTATACTAAAAAAAATTTAAAAGATTATATAGCAAATCCCTGTTTTAGGGAGGTTGAAAATTTAAATTCAAAAGATTTGTGTTTAGAGCATATTTTTCTAGGACTTAGAAGCATTATAGGAGTGGATGAAACAAAGCTAGAACCTTTAGAAAAAGAAAAAGCAATGTTTCTTAGCAAAAAAGGGAAATTAGTATATAAAAATGGAATTTTTTATAATACTAATTATCTTTTAAGCGATGAACTAGCTTTGTATATTAGCACTTAAGCTTTGCATTCACAAGAAAACCTTTTAAGCTCAGGAAGCTTTATGGAAAGTTCATTGATGTTTTTTAATATATCGCTGCAAAAATTATTTAAATTTTCTTTTACTCCATAATACGCCCAAACACCCTGTCTATCTACTTCTAAAAAATTAGCTTCTTTTAAAATTTTTAAATGTCTTGAAAGCCTTGATTGACTCATATTTAAAGAGCTTTGCAAATCACACACACAAAGTTTTCCATATTTTTGTAAAAAAGCTAGGATTAAAATCCTGCTTTCATCATTAATTGCACTTGTTATTTTTAAAAATTCTTGCATAAAATTCCTTATATAAAAAACATTAAAAGTCCAAAACTAATTGCAATAAAAACAATCATACCTGCAAATAAAAACAAAAAGCTTGTTTTAAAAATTCTTTTAAGCAAAATAAGCTCAGGTAAAGAACACCCTGCTCCTGCTATTAAAAAACTCATCATTATACCAAGCGGAATTCCACTGGTAGTTAAAGCTAGTGCTACAGGAATCATAGCAGTGCAATTCATATAAAGCAAAACCCCTATAAATGCTGCTATAAATACACCCAATACCCCATAATCTTTCATATAATTTTGAAAAAAATCTTGCGGAAAAAAGCCGTGTATAAAAGCCCCAATACCCATACCAATAATAATATATGGCAGAATTTTTTTGTATTCATTAAAGCTTTGCATAAATAATATTTTGATTTTATTTTCTTTTGTTTTAGTCTTAAATTTTAAAATTTTACTGCTAATTTTAGAATTTTTAACAAAAATAGAGCTAGGTTTTTCACAGCATAAACTTTTAGAAGTATCATTAGAACAACACTTTGAAGTTTGCTCTAAATCATTTTTTAAAAAGTCTTCATTAAAAAATCTTTGAGTGTTTATTTTTGAAACACAAAAAGCAATAAATAAAATCACGCTAAATAAAAATCCCACATAAAATAAAGAGATTTTTAAGTCAAAACTTACTACAAACATCACTACTATAATAGGATTAATTAAAGGCGAAGTTATCAAATAAGCTATACATACTCCAAGTGGTACTTTAGCTTTTAAAAATGCATTTAAAAGTGGTATGCTTGAACATGAACAAAAGGGAGTTAAGCTACCCAAAAGAATAGCCTTTATATAACTTACAAAAGAATCTTTCTTTAAATGTTCATTGAAAAATTTAGCATAACGCTCATTAAGATAAGCAATGAGCATACTAACTAATATAAATAAAATAGAAATTTCAATAAATAAAATCAAAAAATCTTTAAAAATAAAAAATAACTTTTCCATAATCTTTCACTCCATTTCATTTTAAAATAAGCATAACAAAAATATATTAATATATCAAGATATCTTTATATATTAATATTATAAAAGTAATAGTATTTTTAAGTATTTTTATGTAAAATGCAAACTATATATTTAAGCGAAAGAAGATAAAATAATGAGTTTTGGAGAAATTTTAGTTATTTTAGTTATAGCTATTTTAGTTCTTGGGCCTGAAAAACTACCTTCAACTATAGTTGAAATTGCAAAAATTTTAAAAGCCATTAAAAGTAATATTGATGAAGCAAAAGCAAGTATCAATAAAGAATTAAAAATAGCAGAGTTAAAAGATGAAGCACAAAAATACAAAGATGAATTTTCACAAACTAACGAAAATATCAGAAAAAAACTGAGTTTTGAAGAATTTGATCAACTCAAAGAAGATATTTTAAATAATACCAAAGAGTTAAAAAGTGAAATTAATGATTTAGAAAAAGATATACAAGAACTTTCGCGTGTAGAAGAAAAAACTCAAAAAGATGAAAAAAATACTCAAAAAATGGAAAGCTAAGAATGTTTGAAGAATTAAAACCACATTTAGTAGAACTTAGAAAAAGATTATTTATAAGCGTAGCTTGTGTTGTTGTAATGTTTTTTGTATGCTTTAGTTTTAATAGTTATATTATAGATATACTAAAAGCACCCGTTGAAGCAGCTTTACCTGAAATTTCAAAACAAATGACTTTCGTTGAATTACAAGAGCCTTTATTTACTGCAATGAAAGTTTCATTTTTTACAGCTTTTTTGATTTCTTTACCGGTTATTTTTTGGCAGTTTTGGAAATTCGTAGCACCAGGACTTTATGATAATGAAAAAAGACTAGTAGTGCCTTTTGTAGGCTTTGCTAGCATTATGTTTGCGCTTGGAGCTTTGTTTTGTTATTATATAGTCATACCTTTGGCTTTTAAATTTTTAATTGATTTTGGGGTGCAAACTCAAGATTTTAAACCTTTAATCAGCATAGGCTTGTATGTGGGATTTTTTACTAAACTTGTAGTTGCCTTTGGCTTAGCGTTTGAAATGCCTGTGATAACCTTTTTCTTTGCCAAACTTGGACTTATTGATGATGCATTTTTAAAAAAACACTTTAGGGTTTCAGTTTTAGTGATTTTTGTTTTTTCAGCTATGATGACACCACCTGATATAATCTCACAATTTTTAATGGCCGTTCCTTTGTGCGGACTTTATGGAATTTCTATTTACATAGCCAAAAAAGTTAATCCTAGTCAAAAAGAAAATGATGAAAACGATTGATAAAGATCTTTTGCTTTCTAGTTATGATTATGATTTACCTAATGAACTTATAGCAAATTTTCCTATCTTACCCAAGGAGAATGCTAAACTTTTAGTTTATGAAAGATGTAAAGATCAAATTTTACATTTACATTTTAAGGACTTAGCTAAAATTTTACCACCTTGTGAAATTATCTTTAATGACACTAAAGTAATAAAAGCAAGAATTTATGGATTTAAAGAAAGTGGTAGCAAAATAGAACTTTTCATTAATCACCCTTTAAAAAATAATGATTTTTTAGTTCAAATTCGTGGCAAGGTTAAAGAAGGACAAATTTTATATTTTGAAAATTCTTTAAAAGCTAAAATCAAAAAATTACACGATGATGGCACAAGAGAAGTAGAATTTTTTAATGATGAAAAAAAATTCAATCATCATGAAGTTTTTGAAATTTTAGAAAAAATAGGCCATATACCTTTACCACCATATATTAAAAGAGCAGATGAAGCACAAGATAACATTAACTATCAAAGCATTTTTGCCAAAAATCAAGGTGCGGTTGCTGCACCCACTGCAAGCTTGCACTTTAACGAAGCAATGATAAAAGAACTTAAAAAAAATCATAATATCCATACTATCACACTTCATGTTGGTGCGGGAACTTTTAAAGGTGTAGAATGCGAAGATATACGCGAGCATAAAATGCATTCAGAATTTTTCTATGTTGATGATGAAACTTGTGCTTTGATTAATTCTTCTAAAAAAATACTTGGTGTAGGCACCACAGTTACTCGTTGTATAGAGTATTATCATAGAAAAAAATTAAAAGAAGGTTTTTGTGATTTGTTTTTACACCCACAAAATACCCCACAAAGACTTGATTTTTTACTCACTAATTTTCACTTACCAAAATCAACTCTTATTATGCTTGTGGCCTCTTTTATAGGTAGAGAAAAAACTTTAGAACTTTACCATGAAGCTATAAAAAACAAATATCGTTTTTATTCTTATGGCGATGGAATGCTAATCATTTAGCTTTTTTCTTAATATATTTTTTATCAATATAACCCAAATCTATAAGTTTTTGATAAATTTTAGCAAGTACAGGTCCGCCTGCGCTACTACCACTTTTTCCATGTTCGATTAAAACTACTACTACATATTGAGGTTTTTCATAAGGCGCATAAGAAGTAATCCAAGCATGAGATCTTAAAAAATACTCTAAATCCTCTTCTTTAATACGCTTTTTTTCACTTTGGGAAATTCCAACTACTTGAGCTGTTCCTGTCTTGGCTGCTATAGTAATAGGAGAATTTCTTAAAAATCTTGCCGTAGTTCCACCATCAACATTGGCCACCTCATACATCGCACGCCTTAAAAGTGGAAGTTTTGATAATTCAAAAGTCGTAAAAACACTTTCATTATTGTCAAAATTTACCTTAGTAACATTATCATCAATACTATGTAAAAAATGCGGTGTGATATTTTTAGCCGTAGCAATCATAGCTGTAAATTTAGCCACTTGCATAGGAGTAGCAAGAAAATCACCTTGACCTATGCTTGTATTTAAAGTTTCACCTTGATACCAAGGTTGATTGTATTTTTCTTTTTTCCAAATTCTATTAGGAACCGTTCCTATAAATTCATTAGGTAAATCTACTCCTGTTTTTGTACCAAAACCTATTCTTTCAAAAACAGAACTAATAATGTCAATACCAACCTCCAAAGCTCCTTTATAAAAATATACATCACAGCTTTCTCTAATAGCATCTGTCATATCTACATAACCATGACCTATAGCCTTCCAACATCTAAATTTTCTACCACCAAGTTCAAAGTTAGAATCACACAAATATTTATGATTTTCAGTCACTTTTCCACTATCTAAAAATGCTAAAGCTGTTCCCATTTTTATAACTGAACCTGGAGGATAAAGACCATTAATGAGTTTATTAGTAAAAGGATGGTTTAAATCATTAGAAAGTTTATCCCATTCTTCTTGACTAATACCGGTAACAAAAGGATTGAGATTATATTCAGGAAAACTACCCGCTGCTAAAATAGCTCCACTTTTTACATCCATTACTATAGCAGCGCCTGCTAAATTTTCAAAAATACTAGCCAAGTATTCTTGCAAATCAAGATCAATGCTTAAAGTGATATTACTTGAAGTAGGTTTTTTATAAGAAAGTTCTTCTATTTCTTTATTTAACGCATTTACTTTGCTAACTTTTTCACCCTTTTGACCTTGCAAAATTTCATTATAAGAACGCTCTATACCGCTACGCCCTACATAGCTAGTTAATCTTGCAATTTCATTTTCATTCATATCGTTTAAATTTGCTTTTCCAACATAACCTATAACATGGCTAGCTAAAGCATCATAAGGATAAAATCTTTGAGTAGTAGATTTAACTTGCATATTTTCACGCAAATTAAGCTTAGTAAAATGCTTAATCATAGCATCATATTCTATAAATGGAACTACTTCTATATAATCTTGATTATAATAAGAATCTGCTTTTATATAATTTCGTTTTAATTTAGTTATGTTTAAATCAGGAAAAGCATCTACTATAACTTGCAATTCCTGCTCTAAAAGATTTCTGTTTTTCTTTTTTATATACAAATATGGCTTTATAGAGATTGAAAAACCTAATTTATTTACTGCTAAGGGCCTACCTTTAACATCTAAAATTTGCCCTCTTACAGGTGCTAAAAATTGCGTTTTAATGGCATTTTGTTTAGCTATTTCTTCATAATAAACATTAGATTTAATGCTTATATAATACACTCTAGCAAGTAAAAGTATAAAAAAACAAGCTATAAATCCCATCACCAAACGCATACGCATATTAGATTTTCCCTTTAAAAATAACAAAAGAAATCAAAGCTTCAACGACAAAAAACCATAGATATTCAATACCAAATTTTAAAATTTGACTATTATCTAAATATGCCAAAAATACATCAAAAAGATAGATAAAAATATAAGCACAAAAAGTGAATATAACGAGCAAATAATGGCCTAGTTTTAATTTACTTTTAAACCAATCAACAAAAAGATGATAAAAAACGAAAAAAGCTATCCAAGAACTAAAAAGATAAAATCCATGGATAATATCAATTAATAAAAGATAAAACAAAGAAAAATACCATCTAAAATCAAGCTTATTAAGAGTTCTTTCTTTTTCTTTTAAAAGCACTATCATATAACAAAAAAACACGCCAAACAAAGGAGGCATCCAATAATAAACAGAGCTTAGCACTTGATAAAAAATCAAAGATAAATAAAAAAATAAATAAGAAAAATCAAATCTATTTTTTACTAAATTTCTACTCCTCATTAAAACCTAAGCTCTCTAAAATAATTTTTTGTTCTAATTTATCAATACCACTTTTTTTCAAATTTGAAACTAAAATGGCATTTTTATTTACATTTAAAATTTTTACTTTTTGACTTTGATTGAGCTTATCTGCTTTTGTATAAACTATTATTTTTTTTTGATCAGCTCTAATAAAAGAATCTAAATACAAATCCAAATTTGCATCAATATCTAAATTTTCATGTCTTGAATCTATTAGATGAATAAAAAGCTTGATAGAACTACGCTCTTTTAAAAACTCATCTAAATTTTTGTTCCAAATAGCCTTAGTTTTTTTGCTCACTTTAGCATAGCCAAAACCAGGTAAATCGATAAACATCAATTTAAATTTATCCTCATCTTTTTTACAATCAACTTCAAAAAAATTAATGAGTTGGGTTTTGCCTGGAGTTGAAGAACTTTTTGCTAAATTTTTATTCTTACAAAGAGTATTAATCAAAGAACTTTTTCCTACATTAGAGCGACCTAAAAATGCAATTTCAGTATATATAGGCTGTGGAGCTTCATTTATTTTAGAAGCAGAAGTTAAAAATTTAGCATTTAATATCATTCTTTTACTTCAAATACAAATTTAGCAGGTTTTTTATCTTTACTAACTACTCTATAAGTCATATTTTTTCTATCTACTATGATTTTATCACCTATAAGCTCTTTTTTTGACTGCACTTCTATAATTTTTGCATTACCATTGATTTCATATGTATCTTTAGCTACATTATAAACAAACTCATCACCACTTCCATGATAAATCTTATCTTTCATCATAATTTTAAATTTAGCATCTTTAGTAGCTATATACTTAATGGGTTGTTTATTTTTCATATAAATGACTAATTTTTGCGAATTTAAAATATCTTTACCTTTTTTTACTTCCACATCACCGGTTAATATGCTCGTTTCATTTTTCTCATCCAAATAAAAATCTTTAGCATAAACTTCTATTTTTTGAGCACTAAATGCAAATAAATTTAACAAACACAAAAAAATTATTGCTCTAAAAACCATGCTTTTATTCCTTGAATTCTTAATTCTTTTTGATTTACATCATATAAAAAATTATCCCCAAAAACCTCATTTAACCCTATATATGCCTTAAATTTTTCATTGGAAAATAAAATTTTATTTTTCATATCATAAATTGCTTTTTGAGTAAAAATAGAAGTTTGATTTTGATCAAAATAACTTACATTACCTTCTAAAATGGATTTTTCATCATTTCTTACTAATAAATCCGAACTTAAATTATAATCAAGTGCTTGCACTTTAAAATCATCAAAAATATCTTTATCTTGGTATTTTACCCAACGACTTGCTTGATAACTAGCTTTTGTAATAGATGTATTAAGCTCATAATCAAGCACATCAAAAGCTTGCATATTTGCCACATCTACCTTTTGCGGTTTTATTGCAAACAAATAAGGATCTTGAGTACTTAAAATCACCATAACAAAGGCAAATAAACTCATTAATATAGCAAAAATTTTTATCGCCAAAGTTTATCCCATTGAGCTTGCATATTATTATGTTCAATTAAAATTTCTATCATCTCACTCACTGCTCCATTACCACCTTTTCTGTTTAAAACTTTATCAGTTTTTAAAGCCTTATGCGCATCTTTTGGCTTAAAACTATAAGCAACTGCTTCAAGTAAGCTCATATCATTATAATAATCCCCAATAGCAGCACATTGAGAAAAGTCTAAATTTAATTTTTCTAAAATTTCTTTAGCACAAGTTAATTTATCACTAATACCTTGATATACTAGATCAATTTTTAAATCTCTAGCTCTAAAATATACACACTCGCTAGTCCTGCCTGTAATAATAGCAACTTTTTTGCCAAGCTTTTGCCAAGCCTCAATTGCTGCACCATCTTTTACATTAAATTCTTTAATTTCACCATAATTTTGTGTGTAGATGATTTTACCATCTGTTAGACAACCATCTACATCTAAAAAAATAAGCTCTATCATAATTTTACTCTCTTACTATAAACGCACCGGGAAAAGAACCACCATCAACAAAATCCCTTGCTTCTTGCTCGCTTCTAAAGCCTTTTAAAAATACTCTATGTAAACCATCTTTAGCACTTGTTTGTATTGTTGAAGTATAAGAATTATAATTTTTATATCTACTTGCTATTAACTCTGCGCCACTTTTATTTCTAAATGCCCCAATTTGCACCATAAAAGCTCCACCTTGGAAAATATGGCCACTATCAGCAATCTCCCCACTGCTACCTAAATTAGAATTAGTATGTACTGAACCTGAATTTGCACTTGTTCCAAAACCAATTACTTCAAGTCTTACAGGAGCCGTTCCTGCTTGAATCATATCAATATCTCTTGCGGCCATATTAGATAAATCTATAATCCTACCTGCTACAAAAGGTCCTCTATCATTTATTCTTACGGTAGTTTGACGATGATTTTTTAAATTAGTTACCTTTACTATAGTATTCATAGGTAAAGTTTTATGAGCTGCTGTATAAGCATGTTGATCATAAGTTTCACCATTGGAAGTTTTTTTACCATGAAAGCCCGGTCCATACCAACTAGCTATACCATCAGCAGTCTCACCTACTTCTACTACGGTTGGATAATATGTTTTACCATTAATAGTATAAGGTTTCATAGTGCCTTTTAAGCCTGTATTATTATGCTTTATACTTTTAAAATCTCTTTCTGGATAATACACAGTAGGTGTGCTAATAGGCACCATACTACAAGCACTAAATAAAACCCCTACACAACTAACGACTAACGACTTTTGTATGAGAGTTTTTTGGTAATTTTTGAGTAGTTTTGATTTTTGCATTGTTATTCTCCTTAATTTTTAACACAAGTTTTTGATTAATATTAATCAAGTTTCCTTTGATTTTATTATATTCTTTAATGCTTTCAACACTAATTTTATGTTTTTTTGCAATAGTATAAAGACTATCACCCTTTTTTACTATATAAATTTTTGTATGCGGAATAGTTGTATCCACTTTAGCTAGCTTTACATTCTCTAATGCATTTTCCACAGCCACACTTTTACTTAAAGGAATATACATATAATAATCTTTTTTATCAGGCGGAGTAAAGTCATAATTAAAATGTGGATTATAACGCTTAAATTCATTATAAGACATCTTAGCTACTTTAGCAAGCTCTCTTAAAGAAACACTTGGTGGAACAGGTATTTTTTTAACTTCACTCGATAGAGCATAATTAAGCAAAGCACTATCTTGTGAAATCAAAAAATCATTATTATTAGCCAAAAATGCCATAGTAAGAATTTTTCTAATAAAAATTCTAGTTTCTAATGGTAAATATTTTTTATCAGGATCAAGCAAGATTCTTAAATCATCACTTTTTGCTTTTTTTATGGCTTGGCGTAATTTACCATCACCACAATTATAAGCTAAAATTGCTAAATACCATTTTCCAAACTGCTCTTTTAATTGCTTTAAATAAGCAATGGCTGCATAAGTTGATTTGACTAAATCTCTTCTTTCATCAACATAAGGATCTATTCTTAAACCTAAAGTTTGTGCTGTTGGCTTCATAAACTGCCAAACACCTACTGCTTTAGTTCTAGAAACACTATGAATTTTTAAACCAGATTCTACAATTGCCAAATATAAAAATTCTTGAGGAATATTTTCTTTTTCTAAAATTTTACGGATAATTGGAGTGATTTTATAAAATTCTCTCATAGTATCAACTAAAGTTTTAGAATGCATATTTAAAGAAGATTCTTTAAATTCTAAAAATAACATATCACTAAGATAGCTTGCTTCTATGTCTAAATTTCTTAGAATTTGAGCTTGCTGAGTATAATATTCAGGAGTTACCTGCAAGGCTTTAGCATTTAAACATAATAATACTAATATAAAAAATATAAAGTTTTTTTTCATTATAAACCTTGAAAAAACAAACGATTGGCATTTAAATTCGTAAGTTTTACTACTTCAACTTTAGATAATTTTAAAAGATCAGATATTTTTTGTGCTACAAAATGCGTTAAAATAGGATCATTTACTTTACCACGATGTGGTTCTGGAGTTAAATAAGGCCCATCTGTTTCCAAAACAAGTTTATCTTTTGGAATTTTAGGTAAAATTTCCACTAATTTTTTTGCATTTTTAAAAGTTAAAACCCCGCCTATACCAAAATAAAATCCTTCATCTGCTAGTTGAAGTAAAAGTTCGCTTGCATTAAAGCAATGCAAAACACCGCCTTGCAATTCTTTTGAGTATGTTTTTAAAATATTAAAACTGTCTTCATTAGCTTCACGCACATGCACAATCAATGGCTTTTTATATTCAATGGCTAGTTGTATTTGAGCTATAAAAACTTCTTTTTGTCTTGTTTTAATAGTATCATCATTAGTATTTAAACGATAATAATCAAGTCCACACTCACCCACTGCGATACATTTTTTATCATCTATAAATTCTTTTAAAACTTCTAAATCAAAATCATCTATATCATAAGGATGCGCCCCACAAGAAAAATACACATTATCATAAGTATGTGCTATCTCTCTTGCTCTTGGTAGATCTTTTATATCTGCACCTGGTATAATGATTTTATCTACACCATTTTCAAATGCATGCGTTAACATCTCATCTAAATATCCAAAATAAGCTTGGCTATCTAGATGACAATGAGTATCTATGATTTTTTCACTAAAATCACAATCTAAAAACATACCTCTACCCTATTTTTTCCATTAGCCTTAGCTAAATCTAATGCCTTTTGTGCTTTATTGAGCAAATCTTGCATTTGGCTTCCTTTGCTACCAAAAGCAACCCCCACAGAGATGCTATAATCAACCTCGTCTAAAGCTATCAAAACACTTTCTTTGGAAATATTAACTCTTATATTTGAAAAGGCTTTTAAAGCCTCTTTATTGCTTATATTTTTTAAAGCAATGTAGAATTTACCATCTTCAATTCTAGTAGCTAAATCCATACCACGAATTTGATCTTTAATCTTTTCGGCTGTATGTTTTATCACTCCATCACCGCAATCATAACTTAATTCATAATTAATTGTTGCAAGATTATCAATATCAATCAAAGCCAACGCCATTTCTTCATTTTCTTGTATATCTTCTAAATAATCTAAAAATCTTTTTTCAAAAGTAGCATAATCATCAAGTCCTGTTAATAAATCTTTACCTAAACTATACTCATCTAGCAAAACACACTTTTGCATATAATCTAAACAATTATTTACTCTACAATTAAGTGATTCTTTTTGGAAAGGTCTAATCACATAATCATTCACACCTTTTCTAAAAGCTCTTGCTTCTAATGCATCATCTTTATCCCCAACCATAATCACACCAAGTTCTATTTTAGAATATTTTGAGCGAATTTCTACAAGTAAATCTTCCCCATTAATTACCGGCATAGTAGCATCGCAAATTACTAATTTTGTATCAGGATGATCGCTTAAATAGCTTAGTGCCTCTTCCCCATGAGCTGCTGCTAAAACATTAAAAAGCTGATTGTTTAAGTTTTTCTTCATTTCTGCGCGTAAAGTTACATTTGCAATTGCTAAAATTATCTTAGTTTTATTATTTTTTTGAAGCATTCTAATAGAATTTAACATTTCATTAATACAATCTTCACTTTCTTTTTGAATATAATTAATAATATCTTTTTCCATAAATTTTTTACGAGTTTGTCCGTCATTACTTCCCGTAAGAACAATAGCGGGGATATTTTTTTCTAAAACTACATCAACCACTTCACCATTAGGAGCATCTGGTAAACAAAGATCTACAAAAGCCATAAAATAATCATTTTTCAATAAATCTTTTGCACTATTCATATCAAAAGCAACATCTACCTTTAATCCTAAAGTATTTTCTACTTTTTTTGCTAAAAGTTTAGTTAGCATTTTATTATCATCAATGATTAAAATTTTTTCTTCCATGGTAAAACACTCTCTTTAAATAATTTTAAAAAACTAATTATATCATATTGAAATTTACTTTTTGTTTTTAAAGCAAAGTTCTAGTAAATTCTAAAGCTTCTTGGGTAATATTTTCCCCGCTTACCATTCTAGCAAGTTCTTTTACTCTTTCTTCTTTTTCTATCTTTCTTACCCTACTTTCATTTCCTATTTTTTCTACTAGGAAGTGATTGCTTGCTTTTGATGAAAGCTGTGGTAAGTGTGAAATTGCAAAAATTTGATAAAACTTAGCAAGCTCTTTTAAAACTTCAGCTATACTCATTGCTTCTTTACCGCTTAAATTTGCATCAATTTCATCTAAAAATATTATCCCACTAGCTTTATTAGTAACATTACATTCAGTTGCGATAAAAGAAAGTCTTAAACGATTTATCTCACCTGAGCTTAAATTTTTCAAACTAGCTTCATTTATATTTAAATTCACTTCATCTTTACCTAAAATACTCAAAGCACAATCTTTAACCTCTAATTTAATCTCTTTCATATAAAGTTTTTCAAGATAAAAATTAAGTAATTTCTCAAGCTCTTTTAATCTTTTTTTGCGCAAAGTACTTAATTTTTGGCTTTTCTCATCTAAAAGTATTTTAGCATTTTGCACTTTCTCTTCTAATTCTTTTTTTTCAAAACTTAAATTTTCATAATGAGTTAATTCTGCTTTTTTCTTCTCTAAAGCTTCTAAAGTTTCTTCTATACTTCCATATTTTGAAATCAAAGAAGAAAGTTTTTCTATCCTATCAAGCACTTCTTCTATATCAAAATCAAAATCATCAAAACTTTGATTTTCCAACACCACCCTTAGTTCATTTAAACACTCTGAAAAAAATGAACTATCAACATCACTAATTTGCAAAGCTTCAATCACTGCTGATTCTAATTCAAAAATTTTGCTTGCCCTGTTCCAAGCTGCATCAATTTTGTCTTTTTTAGAAAGCCTTTTTTTTAAACTCATCAACTCATCAAATTCGCCTATTTTTGGGTTAATACTTTGGATTTTTTGTATTTCAAAGCTTGTAAATTCTTTTAATTCTTCTACCTTTTTTTCTTCTTCTTGAATTTTTTCTAATTTAATTTTATTTTCTATATATTCTTTATAAACATTTTTATATTCATTTAAAAAATCTTTAAATTTCTTATCTTCTTTTGATTGCATAAAATCAAGTAAGTTTAAAAATCTTTCATTTGAAAACTCATTATTTTCCTTAGCTGAAAGATATTTTACAAATTTCTTAGAAAGTAAGGCTAAATTCTTTTTTGAAATAAGTTGATTATTGACAAAATAACGCGAACTTTTATCTTTTAAAAGTTTAAATACATTTAATTCTTCATTTTCAATGCCAAACTCATCTAATTCAAGCTCATCATTTAATAAAACTTCCACCATTTTAGCTTCGCTCTCACTTAAAGCAAAAGCTGCCAAAATGGCCTTAAAAAGCACAGACTTTCCAGCACCACTTAAACCAGTGAAGACAGTAAGCCCCACTTCTAAGTCTAATTTTGCTTGTTTAAAACCTAAATTTTCTTTGATTAAAATACTTTCTATCATCACTTACCCCAATTTAACTTTTCTTTTAAAACTTGGAAATAATCTCTATCTTTTTTATGTATAAAACTAAGTTCTTTCTTGCTAAGCCCTATAAGAATTCTATCATATTCTTTAGGATCAACCACTTCTTGCCCGTCTAAATACAACAAACAATGCTCAACTTTCAACTCAAGCTCAAAACCATAAGGCAAAACAATAGGCCTTTGAGTTAAAGAATGAGAACAAACCGGAGTTAGAACAAAAATTTCACTCCAAGGATGTACTATAGGTCCACCTGCACTAATATTATAAGCAGTTGAACCACTTGAACTAGCTATAATCAAACCATCTCCATAATAAGCATTAAAAAGTTTATTTTCAAAAAAAACTTCCACATTTGCCATTAAAGCATTATCGCGAGAAAAAACCGCGTCATTAAAAGCAAATTTTTTAATGATTTTATTCTTTTTACAAAGCGTTATTTGAAGCATTTTAGCTTTTTCTATTTTAAAATCATTTTTAAAAAACTCTTTAAAAAAACTTTCTACTTCATTAAAAGAAAAAGCAGTTAAAAAACCTAAATTTCCTGCATTTATCCCTAAAATAGGCTTTTTTGCTTGATAAGCTTGCCTACATAAAGACAAAAGCGTGCCGTCCCCACCTAGAGAAATTAAAAAATCTAATTTCTGTAAATCTTTAAGATTATTTTTTTTCTGATCTAATAGCACAAGCTCTATATTTTTTTGCAAAAAAATTGTTTTTAAAAAAGCAATTTGCTCATTTAAATTTGTATTTAACCTGCAAAATAAGCCTACTTTTTGAATTTTTTCTATATTTATACATTTTTTCATAAAAAAATTATAACAAAACTTAGCTAAGCAAAAGAATAAAATACTATAATAACAAAATTGAACAAAATTAAGCTAAGGAAAAATTTTGAGAACTCATTATAATACAGAGCTTAACATACAAAATGTTGGCGAGGAAGTAACATTATGTGGTTGGGTAAATTCTTACCGTGATCATGGAGGTGTAATTTTTATCGATCTTAGAGATCGTAGCGGACTTATACAATTAGTATGTGATCCAGCAGATAATCAAGAAGCACATAATATAGCTTCATCAGTAAGAAATGAATATGTTTTAATAGCACAAGGAAAAATTCGCCCACGCGGTGAAGGACTTGTAAATCCAAAATTAAAAACCGGAGAAATAGAAGTTGTTATAAATAAACTTACTATTGAAAATGAAAGTGCTGTAGTACCTTTTGCTATAGGCGATGAAAGTGTAAATGAAGAATTAAGATTAAAATATAGATTTTTAGATTTAAGAAGCAAAAAACTTTATGATAATTTTGCTCTAAGATCAACTGCTTGTATAGCAACAAGAAATTCTTTAGCAAAAATGGGATTTTTAGAGGTTGAAACCCCTATTTTAACCAAAGCTACCCCAGAAGGCGCAAGGGATTATTTAGTACCATCACGCGTACATCAAGGTGAATTTTATGCCCTACCTCAAAGCCCTCAACTTTTCAAACAACTTTTAATGTGTTCAGGATTTGATAGATATTTTCAAATTGCAAAATGTTTTAGAGATGAGGATTTAAGAGCAGATCGCCAACCTGAATTTACTCAAATAGACATAGAAATGAGTTTTTGTGAACAAAAAGATATCATAGCTATGGCAGAAAATTTACTTAAAGATATTTTCAAAGCTTGCGGAAAAGAAATTAGCATACCTTTTAGACAAATGAGTTACAAGGAAGCTATGGAAAATTATGGCTCTGATAAGCCTGATTTAAGATTTGATATGAAATTTATTGATGTGATTGATATTTTTGCAAAATCAAATAATGAAATTTTTGCAAATATTGCAAAAGACACGAAGAAAAATCGCATTAAAGCTTTAAGAGTTCCAAAAGGTGATACAATTTTTTCTAAACGCCAAATGCAAAGATTTGAAGAATTTGTGCGTAAATTTGGAGCAGTAGGGCTTGCATTTATACAAATGAAAGAAGATGGTCCTAAAGGTCCACTTTGTAAATTCTTTAGCGAAGAGGACTTAAATGCTTTAATCCAAAGATGTGAATTAGAAGTTGGTGATGTGGTATTTTTTGGTGCAGGGATTAAAAAAACTGTGCTTGATTATATGGGCAGATTTAGATTATTCCTTGCTGATGAAATGAAAATTATCGATGAGGATAAATTAGAATTCTTGTGGGTTATTGATTTTCCTATGTTTGAGCAAAATGATGATGGAAGCTATTCTGCAATGCACCATCCATTTACTATGCCAAAAAATATTGATGAGCAAGACTTAGAAGAAATTAATTCTATTGCACATGATGTAGTGTTAAATGGTGTAGAATTAGGTGGTGGTAGTATAAGAATTCACAAAAGTCCTATCCAACAAAAAGTATTTAAGCTTTTAAATATTGATGAAGAAGAACAAAGAAAGAAATTTGGCTTCTTACTTGATGCATTAAGTTTTGGAGCACCACCACATGGTGGTATAGCAATAGGCCTTGATAGACTTATCATGCTTTTAACAAAATCTTCAAGTATTAGAGAAGTTATAGCATTTCCTAAAACACAAAGAGCGCAATGTCTTATGACTCAAGCTCCAAGCGAAGTAAGCAATGAACAAATGAGAGAACTAGGTATAAGATTAAGGGAGAATACTAAATGAAACAATTATTTTTAATCATAGGTGCACCAGGTAGTGGTAAAACAACCGATGCAAGCATCATAGCTACAGATGATGCAAGCATTACTCATTATTCTACAGGTGATTTACTAAGAGCAGAAGTGGCTAGTGGAAGCGAACTTGGAAAGACTATTGATAGTTTTATTTCTAAAGGAAATTTGGTTCCTTTGGAAGTGGTAGTTAATACTATCATCACTGCTTTAAAAAATGCACCAACTAATACTATATTAATAGATGGTTATCCAAGAAGTGTTGAGCAAATGCTTGAGTTTGATAAGGTATTAAAAAATCAAAGTGAAGTAATTTTAAAAGGTGTGATAGAAGTTAAAGTTAGCGAAGAAGTTGCTAGAGAAAGAGTTTTAGGGCGTGCTAGAGGTGCTGATGATAACGAAGAGGTTTTTAACAATAGAATGAAAGTTTATTTAGGACCTTTAGAAGAAATAACAAATTTTTATACTAAAGAAAATATCCACCATGTAATCAATGGTGAAAGAAGTATTGAAGCTATCGTAGCTGATATGAAAAATTTAATCAATGATTTATTAAAATAAAGGATAAAAAATGGATATTAGCAAAATCAAAGTTGGAGAAATACCAAATAAACTTAATGCAGTTATTGAAATTCCTTATGGATCAAACATTAAATACGAACTTGACAAAGAAAGCGGAGCCATCATGGTTGATCGCGTGATGTATTCAGCTATGTTTTATCCAGCAAACTATGGTTTTATACCAAATACTCTTGCAGATGATGGCGATCCTATTGATGTTTTAGTATTAAATGAATATCCTATCCAAGCAGGAGCTGTGATTCCTTGTCGTTTAATAGGGGTATTATTAATGGAAGATGAAAGTGGTATGGATGAAAAATTACTTGCTGTTCCTGTAAGTAAAATAGATCCAAGATATGATAATATTAAATGTTTAGATGATTTACCAAAAGCAAGCCTAGATAAAATCAAAAATTTCTTTGAAACATATAAAATGCTTGAGCCAAACAAATGGGTAAAAGTAAAAGAATTTGCAGGTATTGAAAAAGCAAGTGAAATTTTAGAAAATTCTATTAAAAATTATAAATAATTAAAGTCCTTTTGAGGACTTCACAAAGGATAAAAAATGAAAAGTATTATTGCTTTTAGTATAGCTTTTGTGGTGCTAATAGGCGCTAGTATTGGTTTTTATATGTGGTATTTTGAAGATGATTCAAATACTTATGTATATGATTATAAAAAAAGTAGTTCTTATCAAAGCTACACTCCGCCAAGTACTCAATACAATCAAGAAAGAAATAATATAAGTGATAATACTTATTATCCATCACAACAAATAAATCCGGAGTCTTTAAAAGAAGAAATTCCAGTACAAAATAATCCTATCATAGATGAAAATACAAGCACTCAAGAAGTCGCGCCAACAACCCAAACAAATATAGCTGAAGTTTCTAAAAATGAAACTATTACTCCTAAAGTAGCCCAAGAAGAACAAAAAGTTCTCGTTGAAAACAACAAACAAACAAGCATAAAAAAAGAAAAAACAACAAAATATAAAAATACTATGCAAGAATACATTACAAAAGGTAAAACTAGCAGATATGAACCAAGATTAAGTAATGATTTTGTTAAAGTTTATGTATTGGATGGAAAAAGTTTAAGTGATTATAGGGTTGATATGTTAAAAGAAATGATCAATCCTGTTAAAATTAATTCTCAAGATTATAATTTAACGATTTTTATCGATATGCTTTCAAATGACAATATGAAACTAAGCATATATAATAAAGATATTGTTTTTGCTAAAAATAAGAAAAAATACAATTATGTAGATGTTAAAATTTCTGATTTAAAATTTTTATTTGAAAGAAATGGATATAGTGAATACAGCAATGAAAATCTACTTGAAAAAATCAATCAAAATCTAGCAAGAGAAGATATACTCAAAAGAGTTAAAATTCAAGGTTATGCAGACGATAGAGGTAGCACTTTTGCAAACTATATGATAGGATTAAATAGAGCAATGAATGTGGCTAAACATTTCTTTAGTTTTACTGAGGTTATAGAAATAAAATCTTTGGGAAAAGACACCTATCCTACTAAAGATAAGTCTGATTCTCAAAGACAAAATAATCGTAAAGTAGAAATTAGTTTTTATAACTAATTTCTAAATTTCAAAACTTCTTTAACAATTTTAAGCTAACATAACAATTTATTTTCATTCTCAAGGTAGCAATTATGTATGATAAATCACTAGAAAAAGAATATTATAAAATTTGCGAAGAACGCGGATATTTTGAAATCAATGGTAATGAAAAAATTCAAGAAAAAGGTAAAAACTTTTGTATTATGATGCCACCACCTAATGTAACAGGTGTTTTGCATATAGGTCATGCTCTAACTTGTACTCTACAAGATATCACAACGCGTTATAAAAGAATGGATGGTTACAAAACTCTTTATCAGCCAGGACTTGATCATGCAGGGATTGCAACACAAAATGTTGTAGAAAAACAACTTTTAGCTCAAGGCATTAAAAAAGAAGAACTCGGTAGAGAAGAATTTATAAAAAAGGTATGGGAATGGAAAGAGCAAAGCGGTGGTACCATAGTTAAGCAAATGCGAATTTTGGGTATCACTCCCGCTTGGAGTCGTTTGCGTTTTACTATGGATGAAGGTTTAGTAAATGCAGTAAAAAAAGCCTTTGTGGATCTTTATGATAAAAAGCTTATTGTGCGTGGAAATTACATGGTAAATTGGTGCACTCATGATGGAGCATTAAGCGATATAGAAGTAGAACACAAAGAAAATAAAGGAAAATTATATTATTTAAAATATTTCTTAGAAAATTCTCAAGAATATATCGTAGTAGCCACCACAAGACCAGAAACTTATTTTGGTGATAGTGCTGTGATGGTTAATCCAAGCGATGAAAGATTTAAACACTTAATAGGCAAAAATGTCATTTTACCTTTAATAGATAGAAAAATTCCTATTATTGCTGATGAGCATGTGGATATGGAATTTGGTACAGGCTTTGTGAAAGTAACCCCAGCACATGATCATAATGACTATGAAGTAGGCTTAAGACATAAACTTGAATTTATTACCATCTTTGATGAAAAAGGTATTTTAAATGAACATTGCTTGCATTTTAAAGGCTTAGAAAGATTAGAAGCAAGAAATATTATTATAAAAGAATTACAAGAAAAAGGTTTTGTTGAAAAAATAGAAGATTATACTAATCAAGTAGGATATTGTTATCGTTGTAAAAATGTAGTTGAACCTTACATTTCTAAACAATGGTTTGTAAAAAATGAAATCGCAAAAGAAAGCATAGAAAAAGTTAATCTTGGTGGAAGCAAATTCTACCCTGCACATTGGATTAATAGTTTTAATGCTTGGATGAGGGATTTAAAAGATTGGTGTATTTCAAGACAACTTTGGTGGGGTCATCAAATTCCTGTGTATTACTGTGAATGCTCTCATGAATGGGCAAGCGAAGAAACTCCAAGTCAATGTCCAAAATGCCAAAGCACTAATTTCAAACAAGACCCTGATGTTTTAGATACTTGGTTTTCTTCAGGTCTTTGGGCTATGAGTACTTTAGGTTGGGGTAATAAAGACTGGGGTAAAAACACACTTTGGCATGAAGATGATTTAAAAGATTTTTATCCAAATTCTTTATTAATCACTGGTTTTGATATTTTATTTTTCTGGGTTGCTAGAATGATGTTTCAAAGCACTAATGCCTTAGGTGAACTTCCTTTTAAAGATATATATTTGCATGCTTTGGTTAAAGATGAACAAGGTAGAAAAATGAGCAAGTCTTTAGGTAATGTCATTGATCCTGTGCAAAGCGTGGATGAATACAGCGCTGATATCTTGCGTTTTACTCTTGCTCTTTTAGCTATCCAAGGTAGAGATATAAAGTTAAGCAATGACAAACTCATACAAGTTAGAAATTTTACCAATAAGCTTTATAACGCAAGTAAATTTTTACTCTTAAATGAAGAAAAATTTGAAGATTTAGATAAAAGTAAAATTCAAACTAACTTAGCAAAATACATGCTATCTCGTTTTGAAGTATGCGTAAAAGAAACAAGAGAAAATTTAGACAACTACCGCTTTAATGATGCGGCAAATACTTTGTATAGATTTTTCTGGGATGAATTTTGTGATTGGGGGATTGAACTTAGCAAGGCTGAAAAATCAAGTATAAAAGAACTTGGAAGTATTTTTAAAGAAGCATTAAAACTTTTAAATCCTTTTATGCCATTTATTAGTGAGTATTTATACCATGAGTTAAGTAAAACTTCTATCCAAACTCATGATTCTATAATGATTTCAAAATATCCTAAATTTAATTCTAGAAATGAAAAAATAGAAAAATTATTCAATATCATTATAGAAAGCATAGTGAGTTTACGCCGTGCAAAAACCCTAGTAGAGCTTGCAAATGCAAAAATTCAAAAAGCTTGTATAAAATTAAACGATGAGAGCTTAATGGGTGAGTTAAAAAATTACACTAATTTCATCTCAACACTTGCAAAATGTGAAAACATCGAGTTTATCAATACAAATTTAGAAAAATCCATTAGAGATGTAAGCGAGAATTTAGAAGTATTTATACCAACTCAAGATCTTGATTTAAGCGGTGTTTTAAATAGGCTTAATAGTCAAAAAACAAAACTTGAAAAAGAATTTAACAAGCTAGATGCTATGATGAAAAATGAAAAATTTATCTCTAATGCACCGGCTACGGTTGTTGAGCAAAATAAAACTCAACTTGAAAGCATTAAAACTCAACTTGAAAAAATCAATGATGAAATTTCTAATTTAGAAGGCTAATAAGTGATAAAAATACAAAATCTTAAAAAATATTATGGCAAAGAATTAGTTATAAATGATGTTTCTTTAGAAGTTAAAGAAGGGGAAATTTATGCTCTTGTTGGACACAGCGGGGCAGGAAAATCAACTTTGCTAAGATGTATTAATGGTTTAGAAAATTATCAAAGTGGTAGTGTGGAAGTTTTTGGTAAAGAAATAGCTACTTTAAAAGAAAAAGAGTTAAGAGTATTTAGAAAAGATATAGGGATGATTTTTCAGCATTTTGCACTTATGAGTAGAAAAAATGTATTTGAAAATGTAGCTATGCCTTTAGAAATTCATAATTTTGACAAAAGCACAATTCAAAAAAGAGTTAATGAACTTTTAGATCTTGTGGGACTTTTAGCTAAAAGCAAAGCTTATCCAAATGAGCTAAGTGGTGGGCAAAAACAAAGAGTGGCCATAGCTAGAGCCCTTGCTTTAAATCCTAAAATTTTACTAAGCGATGAAGCTACTTCTGCACTTGATCCAAATACTACAAATAACATTTTAGAACTTATTGCCACAATCAATCAAGAATTTAACATCAGTGTAGTATTAGTAACTCATGAAATGGAAGCAGTAAAACAAATAGCACAAAAGGCTGTATTGCTAGAGCATGGACAAATTATAGGTCAAGGGAAAATCGAGGATTTATTCTTAAAGCCAAGTGAAAAAATGCGTGAATTCTTAGGTGAGAGTGATTTTTTACCACTAAATGGAGTTAATGTGCGTTTATATTTTTGTAAAGAAAAAGCAAATCAAAGCATTATCACTCATATGGCTAGAAGTTTAAATATTGATTTTAATATAGTTTGGGGTAAGATAGAAAAACTAAACAACAATGCTTTAGGAAATTTGGTGATCAATATAGAAGCTAAAGATCAAGAAAGAGTTTTAAATTATTTACAAGAAAATGGCGTTATTTGGGAGCTTGTGTAATGAACTTAGAAACAATTTTGAGAAATTTTGAAAATATACTTTATCCAGCATTACTAGAAACTCTTTATATGAGTTTTACAGCCACTTTTTTAGCTTTTTTAATCGCGCTTATCCCTGCAATTGTGCTTACTATTACTGATAAAGGTGGCTTATGTGAAAACAAAAGCATTTATAGCGTGCTTGATTTTATCATTAATATTTTAAGATCTTTTCCATTTTTAGTACTTATTGTAGTTTTAAGTCCTTTTACAAAATATCTCATTGGTATTAGCATAGGAACAACTGCTACCATAGTACCACTTACCATAGGAATTGCGCCTTATTTGGCCAAAATGATTGAAAGTGCTTTTAAAGAAATTGATCCTGCTATCATTGAAGCAGCAAGATCTTATGGAGCTAGCAAAGCACAAATTATCTTTAAAGTTATGTTTAGCGAGGCTTTACCAAGTATTATTAATGGTATTACTTTAATTTTGATTATTGTTATTGGTTTTTCTGCTATGGCAGGAACTGTTGGTGGTGGTGGTTTAGGTGATGTGGCCATTCGCTATGGTTATGAGCGCTTTAGAACTGATATTATGATTCAAACTGTTGTGGTTTTAATTGTTTTAGTTCAAATCATACAATTTATAGGAAATATTCTTTATAAAATCACCAAAAGATAAACAATGAAACATAAACTTGGTATCTTACTAGCAGCGACTAAAAATTCAAGTTTTACCATAGGAACCTTGCTCATTAACATCATGGATGTTATGGGCGAAAAGGTAGATATATTTTATATTTTACATGATGGTTTTAGCTTGAATGATCAAAATATCATGCAAAAAATTGTTAAAAATAAAACAATTAAATTTATTCTTTTTACCCAAGAAGATTTTTTAACCACTCTTGATAAAAATCAAAACGATATTAATAATTTATTTTTCTTAAAAAGATGGACGCATATGGCTTTTGCAAGATTTGAAGCTTTTAAGTTTTTAGATGAATGCGAAAGTATTATCTATCTTGATTTTGATGTTTTACTTTTAAAAAGTATAGATGAACTTAGTAAATTAAGAGCTAGAAAATATCATTTTGGTGCAAGATTAGGTAAAACATTAATTCACACAGCACTGCCTTTAGAAAAAAAATATTTCAATAAGCGTGTATATCAAACAGGAATTTTAGTCTTTAACGATCTTATACCAAATCCTTTACAGTGTTATCAATTCATTTATAATTATCTTTCACAAAATACTAAAAATTGGCAAGATCAAGGAATTTTTTCCTTAATGGTTTATGAAAATCACTTTAAAGTCAAAGATTTAAAAGACAAATATACGGGAAGTACTCATTACCTTACAAATCTTACACAAAATGCTTCTATAGTTCATGCTTGTGGCACCAACAGTCGTTTTTGGAATAGTAAATTTTGCAATCAAACATGGCCTAAATGGCAAGAATATTATGAAAAATGGTTAAAATTTGGAGGAAGTAAATATATAGGCTCTTTTCACAAAGACAACAAGCAATCCATCCAACGCACAAGATATCATTTATCATACAAACTAGGTTATGCCTTTATAGAGTGTGCTAAGAATAAGAAAAAAATTCCTTTTTTACCTTTTACTCTACTAAAGATTTATTACAAACACACAAAACTAGCTAAACAATACCAAAAAGATTTGAAAACAAAACCTTACCTTAAACTTCCACCTTTATCAAGCTATGATGATTACAAAAGCGAAGGTATTAAAAATCAAAATACTTATTCTTATAAAATTGGAAAAGCCCTTATTAATGCTCAAAAAAGTTGGTATAAAGGTGGTTATATAAAATTTATAAAAGAACTTAAATGCTTTTCTAAAGAATATAAAAACAAACAAAAATAAAACTTTTCTCATCTTATTAATATTTTTACAATATAATCAAACATTTTAAAAAACTATAAAAAAGGAGTTAATATGAAATTGTTAAAATTGCTCGCTGTAAGCACAATTTTAGGTGCAAGTTTATTTGCTAATGAAGTTATCACTGTAGGTGCAACACCTGTTCCTCATGCTGAAATTTTAGAACAAACTAAAGATTTATTAAAAAAAGAAGGTTACACATTAGAAATTAAAGAATTTAATGACTATGTTTTACCAAATCTTAGTACAGATAGTAAAGAACTTGATGCGAATTTCTTCCAACACCAACCTTATTTGGATGAGTTTAATGCCAATAAAGGCACAAAATTAATTAGCGTTGCAAAAGTTCACATCGAACCAATGGCTGTTTATTCTAAAAAATATAAAAATATCCAAGATCTTCCACAAAATGCTACTATAGCTGTACCAAATGATCCGACAAATGAAAGCAGAGCTTTAGATATTATCGCTAGTACTAAACTAGTTAGTTTTAAAAATATCGCATTAAAAACTCCACTTGATATTAAAGATAATCCAAAAAACATCAAATTTAAAGAGTTAAAAGCAGCACAACTTCCAAGGGCTTTAGATGATGTTGATTTTGCAGTGATTAATTCAAACTATGCTTTATCAGCAAATTTAAATCCTGTAAAAGATTCTATTTTAATAGAAAGTAAAGAAAGTCCTTATGCAAATATCTTAGTAACTACACAAGATAATAAAGACAATCCTAAAATCAAAGCTTTAATAAAGGCTTTGCAAAGTCAAAAAGTAAAAGATTTTATCAATGAAAAATACCAAGGTGCTGTAGTTCCTGCATTTTAAAACAAACCTTGAGTTTAAAACTCAAGGTTATTTATTTTTTAATAAGTTCTGTGGTAATTTTAGCTATTTCTAATTCTTCTTCTGTTGGAATAATTAAAATTTTAATTTTAGAGTCTTTTTTACTAATCTCACCATTTCTAAGTTGTGTATTTTTATCTAAATCTATATCAAATCCCAAATGCGCTAGTCTTTGACAAACTTTTGCTCTAACAATATTATCATTTTCTCCAATACCAGCTGTAAAAATCAACGCATCGACTCTAGGTAAAATCGCAAAATATGAGCCAATATATTTACTCAAACGATAACAAAACATATCAAGAGCAAGTCTTGCTTTTTCGTTATTTTCTTCAATTTGTGCTTCAATATCTCTAAAATCATTAAACCCACAAATTCCATAAACACCACTTTTTTTATTCATTATAGTATCTAAATCAGATGGATTTAAATTTAATTCTTTTGCTAAAAATGGCAATACAGCAGGATCAATATCACCACATCTAGTTCCCATAATCAAACCTTCTAGTGGAGTAAAACCCATAGAAGTATCTACGCATTTTCCATTTTCTATAGCACAAACACTCGCACCATTTCCAAGGTGAGCGCTAATTGCATTAAATTCATTAATATTTTTACCAAGTATATGTGCAGCTTGTTTACTTACATAAGAATGTGAAGTACCGTGAAAGCCGTATTTTCTAACTTGGTGTTTTTCATAAAACTCATAAGGCAAAGCATACATATAAGCATAATCAGGCATGCTTTGATGAAAAGCTGTGTCAAAAACTGTCACATTGGGAACTTTTGGAGCTGCTTTTATCATAGTTTTAATACCTATTAAATGTGCAGGATTATGTAAAGGTGCTATATGAGAAACCCTATCAATTTCTTTTAAAATTTCATCATCTACTAAACAATGTTTAGTTAAATTTGGACCTCCATGAACTATCCTATGTCCACACCCATCAAGCTCATTTAAATCATGTAAAATTCCACTTTGAGAAAATAATTCATTTACTAATTCAATACCTTGCTCATGATCTTTAATTGCTAATTCTTTTTGGTATTTTTGACCACTTTTTAGATCTTTTAGTTCTATTTTAGAGCTTTGCTCGCCTATTTTTTCCACTAAACCAGATGCTAGGGCTTCATCTTTTTCAAAAAGCTTAAATTTAATTGAAGATGAACCTGAATTTAAAACTAATATTTTCATTTTTCTCCTTATTCTTGTGCTTGAATAGCACTTAAAATCACAGTATTAACAATATCTTCCACCAAGCAACCTCTACTTAAATCATTAATTGGCTTTTTAAGACCTTGTAAAATCGGGCCAATAGCTAAAGAATTTGCTGTTCTTTGCACTGCTTTATAGCAAATATTTGCCGCATTTAAATCAGGAAACACATATACATTTGCCTTTCCTGCTACTTTAGAATTTGGCATTTTACTTTTTGCTGTTAGCATATCATATGCTGCATCAAATTGTATAGGACCTTCTAGCTCAAGTTGAGGATATTTTTCTTTAGCTATTTTAGTAGCTTCTTTAATCGCATCCACACTAGCTCCACTCCCACTATCTCCACTAGAATACGAAAGTAAAGCCACTTTAGGTTCAAGTCCAAAAGCCTTAGCACTATTTGCACTCACATAAGCAATTTCAGCAAGTTGTTCAGGGGTTGGATTTGGCATAACAGCGCAATCAGCAAAAACCAAAACCTTATCTTCTAAAGACATAAAAAACATACCAGAAACCAAACTCACATCAGGTTTTGTTTTGATAATTTGCAAAGCAGGACGAATAGTTTCAGCAGTAGTTGTACTTGCACCACTTACCATAGCATGGGCTTTTTGAGTATGCACAAGTAAAGTCGCAAAATAAGTTTTATCTTGCACGAGTTTTTTAGCTTCTTCTTTATTCATACCTTTGCTTTTTCTAGCTTCATATAAAAGCTCTTCAAATTCTTCATTATATTGAGAATTTTTAGGATTTATAATACGCACACCATCGATATTGATATTTAAACTATTGGCTTTCGCACAAATTTCATTGCTATCACCTAGCAAAATCAAATCAACAATTTCATTTTGTATTAAAAATTCACTAGCTTTTAATACTCTTTCATCAAAACTTTCAGGTAAAACTACTATTTTTTTATCTGCTTTTGCTTTTTCAAAAAGCTCATAAGAAAATCTTGCCTGAGTTTTATAAGTATATTCTTGTAATAAATCTTGAGTAAAATCTTCATTTTCTTTTAACAAAACAAAGTCGCTAAGCTTTTGGCTTAGTAAAAAATTTAACATAGTATGATTTTCATCTTGACTTTTTGCATACAATGGAGTGTTTAGCTCTTTAGCTAAGGCTATATTTAAACTTAAATCCCCCATCAAGCCAAAATCATCTACTCCAACTACTATAGTAAAATCATTTTCTTTTTTTGTTTTCTCAAAATCTTCAATAATTTTTTTAAAAAAATCATTTAAATTTTGAGTGAATTTACCTTGATACTCATTTTTTTCAAAACTACTAAAAAAATCTATTTTAAGATTTCTTTTTGTGCAAAATGAAGTAATTTTTTCTTTATTTTTTTCACAAAAAATAGGAAAGTAAAAAGCTATTTTGCCTCGTACCTTTTCTAAACACTGCTGCAAAAATTTTTCATCAATGCAGTTTAATAAAAACATAGATTTCATTTTTTCCTCTTTATTTAACAAAATAATTGTTTTTTGTAATATAATTATTTTAAAATTCATCATAATAATATAAGGTTATAAAGCTATGAAATTTAAAAATGTTAATTTTTACTTGTTACCTTTTGTAATGTTTGGGTGTAGTGCCACAGTTGATCCACATATTAATATGAAACCACCTACTTATGTAGAAGAACTAGCTCCTAAGCAAAATCATAATACTCAAAGCAATCCTGGATCGCTGTTTGGTAAAGGAGATAACCCTTTATTTTCTGATAAAAAAGCAATGAATGTAAATGACTTGGTAACCGTAGTCATTAGAGAAAATGCTACACAAAATTCACAAGGCTCTAAATCTACAAGCAAAAACAACAATGTAAATTTAGGCGGTGGACAAATAACTACAGGTGCTGGACTTAGCAAAGTTAGAGATTTTGTTAATGACTATACAAATATAGGCTATACCACAGCAAGTACTTCACAATATCAAGGCACAGGAAGCCAAACTAGAAGTGAAAATTTCCAAACTACAATTTCTGCTAGAGTAATTAAGGTTTTATCTAATGGAAATTATTTTATAGAAGGAAGTCGTGAGCTTTTAATCAATGGAGAAAAACAAATCATTCAACTAAGTGGGGTTATAAGACCTTATGATATTTCTCAAGATAATATGATAGATAGTAAATATATAGCTGATGCAAAGATTCTTTATAAAACCGAAGGCGATATAGACAAATCTACACGCAAGCCTTGGGGGACAAAATTTATGGAGACCATTTGGCCTTTTTAAGCTAAATGGTTTTACATAAAACTTGGCGCATCATTGGAAAATAAAATCAAATCCCCATTTTGAGTTAATCTTGATAAAGTTTGCACAAGTTGAGATTTTTCTTTTAATACATAAAAATCTAATGTGATATGTTTTTGTAAAATCGCGCTATTAGCCTCTGAAGTAATAATCACAAAATCAAAACATTCATTAATAATTTTACATAATTTTATATTTTCTTCTTCATTAACTTCAACTATACCAGGAGTTACTAAAACTCTTCTTCCTTGATAGCTTTTACAAAGCTCATAGCTTTGACTCATACCCTTAAAATTTCCATTAAAGCCATCATCTATGATAAATTTAGGCTCTTTAGAAATCACTTGCAAGCGATGTTCTACTGCCTTTAAATTCGATACGCTTTTTGTAATATTTTCTATTTTAATTCCTAAATAATGTGCAAGCAAAATACACACACTAATATTATAAGCATTAAAAGCACCTAGTAAATTTGCATGAAAATCATAAATACTATCATCTAATCTTATTTTAAAATCCAATCCTTCCAAACTTGCCCTAACATCACTTAAATACTCATCATAAAATTCATTTTCATATAAGGTGCTTGAGTGTAAAAAGTATTTTTCTAAACGCTTGGATTTTAAAGCTTGCAACTTAGCTTTGCGAATATTATCTTGAGTTTTAAAATATTCCAAATGTGCCAAACCAATCTCACCTACTATGCAAATTTGAGGATTTAAAAACTCTGTAATTTCTAAAATATCATTTTGCTCTCTTGCACCAGCTTCTACGATATAAATTTCAGTATTATTTTCCAAATTTTCATTGATATCTTTTACTATACCCATAAAAGTATTAACACTTCTTGGAGTCTTATAGCACTTAAACTCATCTTTTAAAAGTTCGTATAAAAAATTTTTTATACTTGTTTTTCCAAAACTTGCAGTTATTAGAATAATTTTTAAATTTGGATTATCACAAATCTTTTTACTTGCTTTTTTTATAAAACTTTTCTGATTAATTTTTTCCACAAAAAAGCTTAATAAAAATGTAACTACTAAAGCTTCTAAACCGATCCAAAAAAATGGTATAAATATCAAGCTAAAAAGCGACAAAAATAAAAAATAACGCTTAATCCTAGCAGTAAAAACTAACTTTTTATCTAAATTTTTATATAAATATCCACCATATAGTAAAGATAGAGCAAAAACTATAAAATATAAATAAAAATTTCCACTATATAAAGAAAATACAAAAGCAAAATAAGGAATTATTAAAAAATACAAATGCCATAAAGGTTTGGGAAAGTGTAAAATTATGCGTGAAAATTTATAAGAGTACCATTGTAAGGCTAAAATCAGATAAAATCCAAGTAAAAAATTTAAACTTAAAAAAGCTATCATACTAATCATTTTTAAAAAATTCCTCATGTATTTTTTCATTTATAAAATCAGCATGTTTTAAAAAGAAAAAATGATCCCCATCTAATGCAAAAAATTTCCCTTTTTGTGCTAAAGAATGGATAATTGCTCCGCTTTTTAAAGGTGTAGCCTTATCTTCATTACCCCAAAAAATCAAAATAGGGTTTTTAAGCTTTTGAAATTCATTTTCTAAATTTTCATTAACAACCTTTTTAAAGGTTTCATACATCACTTCATTCATGCCTTGAGCGTCTTTACTAATAAAAAATTTCCTCCAAAAATCCCCATAAGGGAGATTTTTCAAAATTTTAAACAAGGCTATTTTAAACTTCACTTTAAAACTTTTTGGTAAGACCACGCCTGCACTAGAAAGCAAAATCAAACCTTGAAAATTAGCATTTTGGCACATAATAGTCGCAACTTTTCCGCCAAAAGAATGCCCCATTAAGTAATCTGTTTTTTGCTCAATTGTAGTTAAAAAGTCTTCTACAACCTTTGCATAAGCATAAGAATCCATAGGTGCGTCTATACTTGAATTTCCAAAACCAGGTAAATCTAAATAAATTTGCTTAAAATCACTCAAAGGCTTTTCAAAAGCTTGCTTCATAAGCTCTTTATTAGCACCCCAACCATGCAAAACAAGAATTGTTTTTTCGCATTTTGGATTGATGATTTCATAACTTAAATTATAAAAATACCCATTAGAATATACTCTAGTTTTTGCCATTTCTAGCCTTTTTTATCTTTGTAAATCTTTTCTAAAAGCATCACAGCTTCATTTAAACGCTCATATTCTTCAAAGTTCAAAAGTACAGCTTCAAATTTATTGTTTTTTACAATCACCACTCTACCATTTTCACTTTTTTTTGTTTTTTCAAGCATAGTGCTGAAATTTCTTACCACTTCAGTTGCAGTATAAATTTCATCTTTGCTAAAAGTAGCCATGGTTATAGCTTACCTTTTTGTCCATTAATACTATGAATAAAAGCATAATCAATCTTAATTTGCTTTTCAAATTCTATATTTTTAGCTAGACTATTAATTACATTAGTAAAATCTTCAAATAAATAATTTGCTAAAGATCCTGGATTTGGATTGATCTCATTTAAATAAACCTCATCATCTATCACAAAAAAATCACAGCGAATCAAAGCTCCTTTAAATAAAGGATTATAAATTCTAGTAAAATTATCCCTTAATTTTTGTTTTAATTCTTCACTAATCTTTGCTTCACTTACTTTAGAACTTTCTGAAAAACCTAAATATTTTTGTTCAAAATCTAAAATTTCATTTTTTCTAGGCTCTTCAATAATAGAAAATTCCATTTTTTCATCTATCATACAACCTGCTAAGTTATATTCTTTAATATTACTTACAAATTGTTCTATCACAACATCCTCATCAAATTCAAAAGCAACATCTTTGGCATACTTAAGCTCGCTTTCATCTTTAACTATGCTTATACCTATACTACTACCTAATCTTGCAGGCTTTAAAATACAAGGAAAATCCAAAGATACATTTTGCTCTTTATGCAAATTTAAAACCTTATAATCAAGTGTTTTCACCCCTACGCTTTGTGCATAAAGTTTAGTTAAAACCTTATTAAAAGATAAAACACTAGCTTCTATGCGTGGGCCTATGTATTTTATACCATAAAAATCAAACAAAGCAGCTATTTTGCCATCTTCACCATCTTTTCCATGTATGATATTTATCGCTATATCAATGTCAAGTTTTTTCTCACCTAACATAGTTTTTATAAAAAACCCACCCTGCTTTAGCACCAAGGCTTTTTCTTTTTTATAAGCACCGCTGCTAAAAGTTTTTGCATTCATTTTTTCTTCATCTATAAGAAAAAATTCCTTATTTTTATCACAAAATATAAATTTTTTTTGTGCTTTAAGTACTTTTTTTAATACCACAGCACTTACAATGCTAATTTCATGCTCATAAGAATTTGCACCAAAAATTACACCATATATCATTATATTTTTCCTTTTATTATGCTAATTTTTTCAAAGCCTCTTTAATAAGCTCACTAGTATTTTTACTCTCACAAGTTCTTAAAACCTTTAAAATATTTTCTTGTTTAAAACCAAGTGAAAGTAAAGCTGCCAAAGCTTGTGCTTGGTCTTGATTAGAATTTTCTATATTGATTTTTGCATCACTTAACTCAGCTATAATTCTTTTTGCACTTTTTGGACCAATACCAGGAACCTTTTTAAATACACTCTCATCGCCATTTTGTAAAGCCGCATAAAAAGTATTAGTATCTAAGCTTGAGCAAAGTGCCATAGCAGTAGTTGCTCCTATACCACTAATTTTGATTAATAATTCAAACATTTTTTGCTCATTTATATCTAAAAATCCATATAATTTATGAGAGTCTTCTTTGATAATTTGTGTGATTAAAAACTCAATCTTTTGATCTTTTTCAAAATTACTTGAGCAAAAAAGCGAAACAAAAACACCATAACTTACCCCACTTGAAGTTTTCAAAACTACAAAAGTAGGTTCTTTTTTACTCACTATTCCTTCAATTGCCACTATCATTTAGTTTCTTCCTTGTAATTACTAATAGCACGAATTTCAAAAAGTTCCATCTCATTTTCTGTATTAATTTTTTGAAGCTCAAAACATTGAATTTTTTCTTCATCATGAGGATAATAGCTTAATTCTTTTCTAGGATTTAACAAAATGAATTTAATTTCATTTAAATCCATCCATTTTCCACTTTTATTAATAATCTTAGATTTTAAAAGTTTTTCTTGAATTTTCTTAAGCTTTTCCATATTTGCTTTTTCTTCTTCTTTTAAAGATTCTATTTTATTGGCAAAAATACTTAGATTTTCAATCTTTTGATTAAAATCTTTAATAGTAGCTTTATAAGCTTGCGGTATAGCTCTTTTTGCACTCATTAATTCTTTTACTTTTTGCTGTAAAATTCGTATGGAGTCTTTACTTATATTGATTGTGTGTTTAGTCTCTTCTATTTCTTTAGCTAAATTTTCTTGTTCTTTTTTCAATCCATCAACATGTATTAGTATCTCTTCTCCGCTTTTTTCTTCTCCAAAAGCTTTAAGATCTTGAATTATAAATTTATTTCCACTGCCTTGAATTTTTTCAACATGGATTAAACTTTTAGCACTACATAAACAATTTCCGCCGAGTTCTTGTATGTAAATTTCATCAGCAATAATCTCTCCACCCATAGCCTTTTTAATATTTACTTTTTTAGCCTTGATAGAGCCATTTTCCAAAGTTTCAGCAAAAACCTCCTCAGCCTCACAATATCCTCTTAAGATATTAACCTCAACCTTTTGTCCTATGATAGTGCTTTTATGATGCATATTGCCTTTAAGAATTATTTTTTTACCTCTTAAAACAGAATCTTGAGCCATATTACCAGTAACTTCTAATTCCTGAGCCTCAACAGTAATTCTAGGACCTATTGCATCTTCTAGAGTGTTTGTATTTTTAATCACAATAATAACTTGCTTATCAAAACCCGCCCAAATAGAACCTGTACTTTTAAAATCAACTTTACTAAATTCTAAATAATTTTCTATCTCATAAATGGATTTTCTTTGTATAATAAAACCATCTTTTTTAGCAATATATTTTATACTCTCATCATCTTCTTTAACTTCAAATTTATCAGAACAAACAACTTTTTCTTTATTTATTTTTGGTGGAAGTGCTTTTAAAATTTTAAATCTTAAATCCTTGCCATCGCTACCCTCTTTTGGCTTGATTCTCTCAATAGCCACCTCATCTTTTCCTATAGGTGCTACATAGTTTCTATTCATCACATCATTATACTTTTTTAGATTTTCTAAATAATGATATTTTATTTCTTCATTTGTAGGCTCTTGCGGATTAATTCCTTTACATACTTCAAATTCAACTTCAAAATCAAATTTTTGCTTCTCTTTAACCTTAGCATTAAAATCAATAATTTGCTTTTTAAAATCAAAAATTCTAAGCCCAAGCAAATATTTTTCTTTTATCATCACTTTATAAATAGCTTCTAAAAGCTCTAGTGCTAATTTATCATGAAAAGTAATAGTTTCACTAGCTCTAACGCTGGCTTTTAATAAAGTACAAAGCTCGTTAGTATGTAAACTAACTTCAAAAGTTGAAATGCGTGCAAATTTTTTAAAATAAATTTCTATTTTATATTCTTGTTCTATATTTAATTCATGATTTAAAAATTTCTCATCTTCTTCAAAAATTTTCAATTCTTTTTCATTAACTTTTATCCATTCTTGATTATCATAAGTATAAGAAGTACTAAAACTTAACAACCTAAAATCAAGTTCATCAACTTCACATTTATTTTCAGAAGCAAATATTAAAAGCTCTCTATAAGGGTCTTTAGTGTATAAAATTTTCTTTTCTTCCATAGCTTAAGCTTCCTTATTATATATAAAATTTTGATTTTAGCAAAAATAAAATCAAAATTTAGTTAAAATTAGCTCTATTAAAAATTTTATAATACTCAAACTAATGTTTAAAGAATGAAAACTAATGAGAAAAAATATTGTTTTTAAAAATTTCATCATCAATGCCTTAGGAATTTTATTTTCTAGAATTATGGGCGTTTTAAGAGATATTGTTTTAGCTTTGTACTTAGGAGCTGGAATTTATAGCGATATTTTCTTTGTGGCTTTAAAAATGCCTGCTTTTTTTAGAAGAATTTTTGCAGAAGGGGCTTTTGGACAAGCTTTTTTACCAAGTTTTTTAAAAGCAAGTAAAAAAGGTGCTTTTTGTATAAATGTTTTATTGCAATTTAGTATTATAGTGTTTTTAACCTGTATTTTAGTGAGTTTTTTTGCTGAATTTTTTACAAAGATTTTTGCTTTTGGCTTTAATAAAGAAACAATTATCTTGGCTGCGCCTTTGGTTTCTATTAATTTTTGGTATTTGTTTTTTATTTTTTTGGTAACTTTTTTAGGCTCTTTATTAAATTATAAACAAAATTTTTTCATCACTTCTTTTTCTGCTTCATTTTTTAATCTTTTTGTTGTGATTGCAGGTTTTTTTGTCAATCAAGATGAGCCTTTAGAGGCCTTGTATTATTTTTCATATGCGACTGTCTTAAGTGGTTTAGCTCAACTTATATGGCATATTTTTGCTTTAAAAAATACTAGAATTTTAAAAAGCATGTATTTAAGCATAAAACTTAAAAAAACAAAGACCAATTTAGATAAATTTCATTCTACTTTTACCCATGGACTTTTAGGCTCTTCGGCAAATCAAATTAGTTCATTATTAGATACTACTATAGCTAGTTTTTTAATGGCTGGAAGTATTTCGTATTTGTATTATTCTAACAGAGTTTTTCAGCTTCCTTTAGCTCTTTTTGCAATCGCTCTAAGTCAAGTAAGCTTTCCAAAAATACTAAGACATTTAAAAGCAAATGAAGAACAAAAAGCCTTAGCTTTTATGCAAAAAGCTTTTGAATATTTAAGCGTGCTTTTGATTTTAGCTAGCATAGTAGGGATTATTTTAGCTAAAGAAATTGTAGAGTTTTTATTTCAAAGAGGAAATTTTAATCAAGAAGATACAAAAATCACTGCATTTTTATTACAAGCTTATCTTTTAGGACTTTTACCTTTTGGTTTGCAAAAACTTTTTTCTTTATGGCTTTATGCTAAATTTAAACAAAAAATAGCCGCTGTAATAGCCTTTAAAACACTTTTTATATCAGCATTTTTTAGTATAGTGATTATTTTACTTATCAAAGAAGAAGCTTATAAGAGCTTAGGCATTGCATTAGCTTCATCTATTAGTGCTTTTTATTTATTATATGCCAATATAAAAGAATTTGGCTTTAAAAATCTTTGGGGTATTTTTAGGATTAAATTTTGGCTTATTAGTATAGTATTTTTAAGTTTATTTGCTCTAAGCTTATTTGAAATTAAAGATATTTTAATACAATTTTTAATTGAAATTTATCATTTTTTTAAAGGTTTATTTTAATGGTTTTTTTTGATAGTGTTTTAAAGAAAAAATGTGAATTTATCCCAAATGAGGCAAAAAAAGCAAACATTTATCTATGCGGGCCTACTGTATATGATGATGCACATTTAGGACATGCAAGAAGTAGTGTTTGTTTTGATTTTTTAAGAAGAGTTTTACTAGCAAGTGATTATGAAGTGATTTTTGCTAGAAATTACACTGATATTGATGATAAAATTTTAAAAAAAATACAAGAAAGTGGTAAAAGTTTAGAAGAAATTACAAATTTTTATATTAAAAGATATGAAGAAGATATGCAAGCGCTTAATATCTTAGAACCTAACTTTAAGCCAAAGGCCACAGCTTATATTGAGCAAATGATTATATATATAGAAAAGCTTTTAGAGTTAAACCTAGCTTATAAACTTGAAGATGGGATTTATTTTGATACCAGCAAAGATGATAAATACTTTTATATCTCTAAAAGAAATTTAGAAGATAATCAATCACGCTTAGAAGAAAGCGTGGCTAAAAAAAATGATAGCGATTTTGTTTTATGGAAATTTGATGAAAAATTTTATCCTGCAAGTTTTGGCAAAGGAAGACCAGGCTGGCACACAGAATGTGTTGTGATGATAGAAAGTATTTTTAAAGATAAACTTGACATTCATGCAGGAGGCATAGACTTACTTTTTCCTCATCATGAAAATGAAGCTTGTCAATGTCGTTGTAAAAACAATCATGAGCTGGCTAATTTTTGGCTGCATAATGGCTTTGTGCAAATTAATGGTGAAAAAATGAGCAAAAGCTTAGGAAACAGCTTTTTTCTAAAAGATTCTTTAAAGCTTTTTAGTGGAGAGGTTTTGAGATTTTATCTTTTAAGTGTGCATTATAGAGCACATTTTAACTACGCTTTAGAAGACTTACAAGCTGCTAAAAAAAGACTTGATAAATTTTACCGTTTAAAAAAACGCTTAAATTTAAATGCTTTTATAGATGAAAAAACTACCATAGAAAGTGAAGTAGCTAAAAATATCTTAGAAGTTTTAAATGATGATTTAAATGCCTCTAAAGCCTTGGCTTTACTTGATGAGTTTATCAATGAAAGTAATATTTACTTAGATCAAAACCTAAAAGACAAAGCTTATAAAATACAATTAGAAAAAACCTTAAAAGAACTCGCTTTTATTTTTGGTATAGGTTTTATGGATACTATAAAATATTTTCAATTTGGCATTAGTGAAGAAAAATGTCAGGAAATAGAAGAAAAAATCGCTCTACGCAACAAGGCAAAGCAAGAAAAAAACTATGCCTTAGCAGATCAAATTCGTGATGATTTAGCTAAAGAGAATATTCTTTTAATGGATACACCAAATGGTGTGGTATGGGAGAAAAATGGATAAAAATTACAAAGAAATGAAGCTTAAAGAGGTTTTTACTCGCTTTAAGCCTTATTATAAAGATTATTGGTTTTATTTTGTTTTAGCTATTATTGGCATGCTTTTAACTAGTGGTGGAACGGCAGCTAGTGCATACATCATAGAGCCTATTTTAAATAAAATTTTTATAGAAAAAAATGTTGACTTGCTTTATTATATGCCTTTGCTTGTTGTTTTAATTTATGCTTTAAAAAATCTTGGTGCTTATATGCAAGTTTATTATATATCTTATGTTGGGACAGATATTTTAAGAAGATTAAGAGAATTAGTTCTTGGCAATCTTTTGCGCTTAGATATGAGCTTTTTTCATAAATACAGAAGTGGAGAATTAATCAGCAGATGTACTTCTGATATTGGAGCTTTACAAAATATAGTTTCTACTATAATACCTGAAATTTTAAGAGAAAGTTTAACCGCGATTGGACTTTTAAGTGTGGTAATTTATCAAAGTCCAAAACTTGCTTTTTTTGCTTTAGTTATTTTACCTTTAGCAATTTACCCTCTTGCTATTTTTGCTAAAAAGATCAAAAAAATAGGACGCAATACTCAAGAAAAAAATTCTGATCTTACTTCAAGATTAAGTGAAATCTTTTCTAATATAGAACTTATTAAAGCTTCTAATGCAGGTAAAAATGAAATGCAAAAATTCAGCCAAACTAATAGCGAAGTTTGCAAACTTTCCTTAAAAGGCATTAGAATTGAAGCTTTAAGTAGCCCTTTAATGGAATCTATGGGTTCAATTGGCTTTGCAATAGTAATTATAATAGGTGGTAAAGAAGTAATTGATGGAAGTTTAAGCATAGGTTCTTTTTTTAGCTTTACTACAGCTTTATTTATGGCTTATACTCCTATTAAAAGACTTTCTTCACTTTATACAAGATTGCAAAATGCAGTAGCAGCTAGTGAGAGAACTTTTTATCTAACTGATTTAGAACCACAAATTAAAGGTGGTGATGAAAAACTTGCAGAAAACATCCAAAATATTCATTTTAAAAATGTCTCTTTAAGCTATCAAAAAGATAAAATGGTATTAAAAGATGTAAATTTTTCTTTTGATAAAGGAGAAATTCTAGCCTTAGTTGGATCAAGTGGTGGAGGAAAATCTTCTATTATCAATCTTTTGATGTATTTTTTTGAAAAAGATAGTGGTGAGATTTTAATCAATCAAAAAGACATTAGCTCTTTTGATATTATTAGTTTAAGAGAAAATATTTCTTTGGTAACTCAAAATATTTATATATTTAATGACACTATAGCTCAAAATATTGCTTATGCTAAAGAATATAACGAAACACGCGTGATAGAAGTTTTAAAACAAGCTAATGCTTATGATTTTGTCCAAGAACTTGGTGGTATACATACTGAATTAAAAGAACATGGAAAAAATCTCTCCGGCGGACAAAAACAACGCATTGCCATAGCAAGGGCTTTATATAAAAATCCTCAAATTTTAATTTTTGATGAAGCAACTTCAGCACTTGATAATGAAAGTGAAAAAGCCATAGTAAGAACTATAGAAAGCTTAAAAAAAGATCGCTTAATACTCATCATCGCTCATAGACTTAGCACTATAGAAAATGCTGACAAAATTGCTGTGCTTGATAAAGGAAAAATAGCTTCTATAGGAAATGATGCTTATTTAATGCAACATTGTGAAATTTATCAAAAATTAAAACAAAAAGTACAAAAAACTGATAAAGTTAAAGAAAATGAAAACTAAGAATTATCATTTTTTTAGTAAAATATGCTATTTTGTAAAAAAGGAAAAATATGACTTATGAAAGTTTAAAACCTTTAATATATAAATTAGATCCAGAAAATGCCCATGCTTTAGCTGAATTTAGTATGCGAACGCTAGATTGTATATTTCCTGGAGGGCTTAGTTTTTTTGCAAAAGATTGTATAATAAATGATGAAATTTTAAATCAAGAAATTTTTAATTTAAATTTTTACAATCCTGTGGGCTTAGCAGGTGGCTTTGATAAAAATGCAACTATGATAAGACCGCTAAGTGCTTTAGGTTTTGGCTTTTTAGAATATGGAACTTTCACCCCAAAACCTCAAAATGGCAACGAAAAACCTAGACTTTTTAGACTTGTTGAACAAGAAAGTATTCAAAATGCTATGGGTTTTAATAATAAAGGTAAAGATGCTATCGCAAAAGAAGTAAAAAAAGTCTATCCTTTTAGCATACCTTTAGTAGCAAATATAGGCAAAAATAAAATCACTCCAAATGAAGAAGCTATTAATGATTATATTATTTTATTAAAAGAATTTAAAGATTTGTGCGATTTGTTTGTGATTAATATATCCTCTCCAAATACCAAAAATTTAAGAGATTTACAAAGTGAGGAATTTGTAAGCACCTTATTTAATCAAGCAAAAGAAATCACAAAAAAACCTGTGATTTTAAAAATTGCTCCAGATATGAGTATAGATAGTGCAATTTCACTTTGCAAAAGTGCTATTAGTGCAAAAGCTGATGGTATTATCATGGCAAATACTAGTATAGATTATTCTTTAATTGATAATACAAGAACCTTTGGTGGAATTAGTGGTAGATTAATCACTCAAAAAAGTGCGACATTTTTTAAAGAAGTAGCTAAAGAAATTTATCAAGATACTATTTTAATAGCAAGCGGTGGTATAGATAGTGCTGAACTTGCTTATGAACGCATTAAAAATGGAGCTAGTTTGGTTCAAATTTATACAGCTATGATTTTCAAAGGACCAAGCATTGTTAAAAATATCAATCAAGGATTAATTGAACTTTTAAAACAAGATGGTTTTAATCATATTAGTCAAGCTATAGGAGTTAATTTTAAATGATTAATTATAAAAAAATCACCCTTGAAAATGAACTTGAAATTTACACTTTACCTGTAAATAAAAAAAGCGGGGTTATAAGTGTAGATATTTTTTATAAAGTTGGCTCAAGAAATGAAAAAATGGGAAAAAGCGGCATAGCTCACATGCTTGAACATTTAAATTTTAAAAGTACAAAAAATTTAAAAGCAGGCGAATTTGATGAGATAGTCAAGGGTTTTGGTGGAGTGGATAATGCAAGTACTGGTTTTGACTATACGCATTATTTTATAAAATGCTCTAGTGAAAATTTAGACAAATCTTTGTGGCTTTTTGCTGAATTAATGCGTAATTTAAATTTAAAAGATGATGAGTTTCAGCCTGAAAGAAATGTAGTTTTAGAAGAAAGGCGTTGGAGAACTGATAATAATCCTTTAGGATATTTATATTTTAGATTATACAATCATGCCTTTTTACATCATCCATATCATTGGACTCCAATAGGCTTTTTTAAAGATATACAAAATTGGAAAATAGAAGATATACAAGATTTTCATCAAACTTTTTATCAACCCAAAAATGCTATTTTGCTTGTGAGTGGCGATATTAATGAAGATGAAGTTTTCAATCTTGCTAAAAAACATTTTCAAGATATAAAAAACACCAAAGAAATCCCTATAGTTCATGAAAAAGAACCTGAACAAGATGGTGCTAAACGCGTGATCTTGCACAAAGAAAGCGATACGCAACTACTAGCACTTGCATACAAAATTCCTGCATTTAATCATGAAGATATGCCAAAACTTTGCTCATTGAGTGAGCTTTTAGGAAATGGAAAAAGCTCATTAATAAGTGAAATTTTAATTGATAAATTAGAACTAATCAATGAATTTTATGCCTATGCAAGTGAAAATATAGATGAGAATTTATTTATATTTATTTGTGTTTGTAATGAAGGTATAAAAGCAGAAGATGTTGAAAAAGAGCTTTTGAAAATTCTTGAAGATGTAAAAAATGCCAAATTTGATGATGCTATCATGGAAAAAATCAAAAACACCGTAAAAAGTGATTTTATTTTTTCACTAAGCAATGCAAGTAGCGTTGCAAATATTTATGGATCTTATCTTGCAAAGGGTGATTTAAAACCTTTGCTTGATTATGAAAAAAATATAGAAAATCTAAGCAAAGATGATTTAATTCATTGTGCTAGAAAATACTTCAATGAAGACAAATCTACAACAATAATCTTAAAAAGGGGCGAAAATGGACAATAACATCATCATAGGAGCAATGACAGCTTTAATAACTCCGTTTAAAAATGGAAAATTAGATGAGCAAACTTACCATAAACTCATCAAAAGACAAATCGCAAATGGAATTGATGTAGTAGTGCCTGTTGGAACAACCGGAGAAAGTGCCACCTTAACCCATGAAGAACATAGAATTTGTATAGAAATAGCACTAGATGCATGCAAAGGAAGTTCTTGTAAGGTTTTAGCAGGAGCAGGAAGCAATGCCACACATGAAGCTGTAAGTTTGGCTAAGTTTGCACAAGAGCATGGAGCTGATGGAATTTTAAGCGTTACTCCATATTATAACAAACCCACACAAGAAGGTTTATATCTTCATTATAAAGAAATAGCAAAAAGTATAGATATACCTGTACTTTTATATAATGTCCCAGGAAGAACAGGGTGTGAGCTTCAAACAGAAACTATTATAAGATTATTTAGAGATTGTGAAAATATTTACGGAGTAAAAGAAGCTAGTGGAAGCATTGATAAATGCGTTGATTTGCTAGCGCATGAACCTAGAATGATACTTTTAAGCGGGGAAGATGCGATTAATTATCCTATACTTTCAAATGGCGGTAAGGGTGTGATTTCAGTTACTTCAAATTTACTTCCTGATATGATTTCAAAATTAACTCATCTAGCTTTAAAAGAAAAATACATTGAAGCTAAAAAAATCAATGATGAGTTATATAATATTAATAAAATTTTATTTTGTGAAAGCAATCCTATACCTATTAAAGCGGCAATGTATATAGCAGGTTTAACCCCTACTTTAGAATATCGTTTGCCACTTTGCAAACCTAGTGATTGCAATTTAACAAAAATAGAAGCGATTATGAAAAACTATAATATAAAAGGATTTTAATGGATACTTTTTTTCAAAATAAAACTTTAGTAATTAGCGGTGGAACAAGAGGGATTGGTAAAGCTATTGTATATGAGTTTGCAAAAGCGGGAGCCAATGTAGCTTTTACTTATAATTCTAATGCAGATTTAGCTCAAGAAATTGTGAAAGATTTAGAAAATAATTATAAAATCAAAGCAAAGGCTTATGAATTTAATATACTTGAACCAGAAACATATAAAGAGTTATTTGAAAAAATCGATCAAGATTTTGATAGAATAGATTTTTTCATCTCTAATGCTATCATTTCAGGTCGTGCCGTTGTAGGTGGATATACTAAATTTATGAAATTAAAGCCAAAAGGTATTAATAATATTTTCACAGCAACCGTAAATGCTTTTGTTGTTGGAGCACAAGAAGCGGCAAAAAGAATGGAAAAAGTTGGTGGGGGTAGTATATTATCTATTTCTTCAACAGGAAATTTAGTTCATATTGAAAATTATGCTGGTCATGGTACAGCTAAAGCAGCGGTTGAAGCTATGGCAAGATATGCTGCAACCGAGCTTGGTTCTAAAAATATCCGTGTAAATGTAGTTAGCGGTGGACCAATTGATACTGACGCGCTTAAAGCATTTACAAATTATGAAGAGGTAAAAAATGCAACTATCAATCTTAGTCCGCTAAACCGCATTGGACAGCCACAAGATCCAGCTGGCGCATGTTTATTTTTATGCTCTGATAAGGCAAATTGGATCACAGGCCATACTTTGATCGTAGATGGTGGCACCACCTTTAAGTAATATTACCTTAAGGGTGCTTTATAAAGGATTTTAAAAGTATGAATTTACCCAATATCTTAGCTTTTATAAGGATATTATTAGCTCCACTTTTGTTTTTTTTACTTATTAATGATTTTGAAAATATCCATCCTAGTTGGGTAAATTATTTTGCTTGTGTTATTTTTAGCATAGCTGCTTTAACTGATTTTTTCGATGGCTATATTGCAAGAACTTGGAATCAAACTACTAAACTTGGAGCTATTATAGATCCTTTAGCAGATAAAATGCTTATTCTAGCTGCATTTTTAGGGTTATTACTTACACAAAAAGCTGATCCATGGATGGTTTACATTATCTTAGTAAGAGAATTTTTCATCACCGGCTTTAGAGTGGTTATGGTAAGTGAAAAATTTGATGTAAGTGCTTCTTTTGCAGGTAAAATAAAAACAACTTTTCAAATGATAGCTATTATATTTTTAATCATGCAATGGCCTTTTGCCAATACATTGTTATTTATTGCTTTAGTGCTTACACTTTATTCAGCTTTTGAATACATACTAGCTTATGTAAAACATTTAAAAAAGGTATAAATTGAAATCATATTTATTTTTATTTATTATCTTAGCTATTGGCTTTAAATTTTATTCTTTTAGTTTTTTAATAACACTTTTAGTGATATCTTTTTTAATTTTTTTTCACGAATTAGGACATTTTTTAGCTGCAAAACATATGAGAGTTGATGTAGAAATTTTTAGCATAGGTTTTGGAAAAGCTATTTTTAAAAAAACTTACAAAAATACAGAATATCGCTTATCCGCCCTACCATTTGGTGGTTATGTTAAACTTAAAGGACAAGATGATTTAAATCCTAGTGAAAAAAATTATGAGCCAAATAGCTATAACACTTTAAGTCCTTTAGCTAGAATTTATATACTTTTTGCGGGACCATTTTTTAACTTTTTTCTAGCATTTTTACTTTATATAGCCATAGGTTTTTTAGGTGTGCAAAAACTTGCACCTGTTATTGGCAATATAGCACCAAACTCAGCTGCACAAAAAGCAAATTTACAAATTGGTGATAAAATCCTAGCTATAGATGGAGTTCAAATTCAAAGTTTTGAAGAAATTGGCAAACTTGTTCACGCAAAACCAACCCTGCTTGACATAGAACGCGATAATAAATTTATCAATATCACTTTAACACCGCGAATTGACCAAGGCTATAATGAGTTTTATCAAAAAGTTCAAAAACCTCTTATTGGTATAGCACCTAAGGGTGAGTTTGTTACTATTTATCACTCAGGAATTAGTAGTTTAAAATACGCTTATGAAGAAAGCATAGAGGCTTCTTTGCTTATTTTTAAAGGCCTTGCTAAAATCATCAGTGGGGAGTTAGATGCTAAAAATATGGGTGGAATCATCACTATGGTGGATATAACCTCCAAAGCAGCAAATACTAGTATAGTAGTTTTATTTTTAATCACAGCTTTAATTTCCATCAATCTTGGAGTATTAAATTTACTTCCCATTCCAGCGCTAGATGGAGGACATATACTTTTTAATCTTTATGAATTAATTTTTAAAAAAGAAGTACCAAAAGTATGTTTTGAATATCTTAGTTATTTTGGTATGGCTTTGCTTTTAAGCTTAATGGTATTTGTAACTTACAATGACATTACTCGTTTTATGAGCAATTAATAAGTCCTAGTAGCAAAATCATAGCGATTAAACTCGGCTATACTATTTTTACGATAAAAGCTATTATAAAATTGCTTACTTAAACTTTGCTCATAATTTAGTCTAAACTTAACCCACATTGCTGTTTGATCTTTTGCACTTGTTTTTTCATCTTGATAATTAAGCGATAAATCTAAAATAGAAATTGGAGAATAAGTAATGTTATACTGATTTTGTGTTTCTTTCATGTTAGAATTTACATTTAAAACATTTAAATAAGGTAAATCAAATACAACCCCAAACTCTGTACTATCATCACTATTATTTTCTTTTATATCATAATGATTAGCATATGCTTTAAAATATTGACTAAATTGCAATTCAGCACCAAAACTATTTTTTGCATAAGCTTGTTTATATTGATCATTAAAATAATTAAAACCCAAATTGATTTCATCAAATTCATAACGATTAATAATTCCCAAAGAATAAGCTTGCTCTAACTGCCCTATTCTTGCTTGTTTTTCTAAAAGTAAAGTAGCATTATCATAATCTAAAATTGAGTTGATATTTTTAATATTTACATTTAAAGCGTTATAATCTAAACTAGCTTCTGTTTTGTCCTTTGAGCTTAAATTTAAAACCTGCGCTAAAGAATTACTAGCAAAAGTACCAAAATCAACATTTTGAGCTTGATACTCTTGCGGTTTTTGAAAAAATACTTGTTTGGAAATTGCATTTGTTTTTTGTTCTTTAGTTATATTAACATCACCCTCACTTAAGCTCTCTTCTAAATTAGAAGCAAGCACATTTAAACATATACAACTTAAAAAAATGTATTTTTTCATTTAACCTCTTATTAAATATGTTTTTTATGCTCTATTTCGCTTATCATTTTTTCATTTATATCTTGAATTTGCTTAATATGTGCATAAATTTTTCTTTCCTCTTTGACTATTTGATTGTTTCTTATACAATCAAATAATTTTTCTATATAAGAATTTAAATTTTGATTTAAAACATAAATATTACTTGTAGAATCAAATTTGGCTAAATTTTTATCTTCTATATCTTCTATTTTGGAATTAATCACACAAGAGCAAGCTAAATATGTTTTTAAACAACACTCTAAATAAAGCAATATTTTATTAGTATCAACACTTGTCTTAGAAATCTCATCTAATAAAATTTTAGCTTTCTCATCAACACCGGTAAACACCTCTTGGAATTCTTCTAAACTTGAGTTAGATTTTTTAGCAACTTTATAAGCTTCATTAGTTATATTTTTAATATTACTCATTTGCTCTATTGATACTTTAATCATCACAGAAATTTCTTTGGCAGCCTCTTGAGTTTTTTCAGCTAAATGTCTTACCTCATCTGCAACTACCGCAAAACCTCTACCATGCTCTCCTGCACGAGCTGCCTCAATAGCTGCATTTAATGCTAAAAGATTGGTTTGCTCTGTAATATCTTCTATAATAGATATAAAAGAAGAAACATTATTAATTTGCTGTGAAAAAGTATCCATTAAAGTATGAATTTGAGTGATATTTTCGCCTAAATTTTGCAAATCGACTGAAATTAATTCTGCATTTTTGGCACTTTTTGAAGAATGAGTAGAAATATCATTTGCTTGCTCATATATATCATGCATAGTGCTTGCATTATCATTTAATTTCACATTAATCAAAGCTAATTCTTTTTGCAAAGAATCTGACATATCCTTAGAAACATTTTCAACGACAATACTTCTTATGGATAAATTTTGAGTTTTTTCTATTTCTAAAGTAGCTTCATTAATAATTTTAGCATTATATGCAAAAGTACCCATTAAGCCTTCTAATCTTGCTTTTCTATAAAATCTTTGTTCTTTTACAGCTAAAATAGCATTAAGAATTTCTCTATTAAAAGCCTCCATTTGATCAGCTAAATCATTCACAACCCAACTTAATTTTCCTACTCCAGATTTTGGAACAGCTATATGAGTAATTCTTGCTTCCAAATTTCCTTTTGTAAGCTCATTTAAAACTTGAGTAATCCTTAAAACTTCTTTATTTCTATAATAAGCACTAGCAAGTCCAAATAACACCACTAAAGTTCCAATCACACAAAAAATAAAACCAAAAATATTATTTTCTACTATTTCCAAGATTGCCATCAAACAAAATAAAAATAAAGCAAAATAATTTACAGATTGATTGATATTATATTGATAAAACCAATTCTTCATAACTCATCCCTTTTGTATTTAAATAATCATCAAGTTTCTTCCTTGATGCACCTTTTCCACCTTTTTGCTCTTCAATCAAAAGCTCTTTGTATAATTTTTCTATTTTTTCAACTGCTTCTTTTTTGGGTTTTAAACGCATAGAATAATACCCAACAACTTCTCCTTTGGAATCAAACGAAGGACTGACAAAAGCCAAAACCCAATAAAATGATCCATCTTTTGATAGATTCTTAACATAAGCTATAATCTCTTTTTTACTCTTAAGTCTTTCCCAAAGTAATTCAAAAACAACTTTTGGCATATCCGGATGACGCACTATGTTATGAGGTTTTCCCAATAATTCTTCCTCACTATAGCCCGAAAGAGAAATAAAGATTCTATTGCAATATATGATTTTTCCTGTAGTATCTGTTTTGGAAATAATCATTTGTCCGTCATTGAAAAATTTTTGATTATTATTTGGCAAAATTTTTCTTTTCATATACCCTCCTTAAAATATTAATTTTAATATATCAATATATAAAATTAATAAATCAAGGATTAAATAAGTCCTTTTTTAAGCTTTCTAATTAAGAATCTTGCAGGATGTAAGGCATATAAAAATTCTTTTTTTATTCTTGGCTCATCAAAAATCAATGAGCTCATCACTCTAGCACAAACAATAGCACTAGCAAAAGCTCTAGATCCATGAGCAATAGAAAAATACAAAGGAATAAAATCATTTGGTATGACTTGATTTTTATTTTTATGCCATAAAAGTGCTTTATAATTTTGCATATAAAAATTTTCATCGTAGGCTTGACCTGCTATGGCAAATCTATCACTAGAATATGATCTAAATCCTACTTTACCGCCCATTATCTCTAAATTTTCATCGTGCAAAAACTCTTTTACATTTTCAATATTTTGCAAATCATCATTTTTTAAAAGCGTTGTATCTTGATTAAGCCTATCATAACTTGCGCCAATAAGTTGTAAATTAAGCTCCTCATTAATAGGACAAATATATCCTTTAGAAGATAAGGCATGCGGGTTTTTTAAAAATGGTTTTAAATGAGTACATTGACCTCTTACACTACTTAATTTCATATATTTATACTCTAAAAAATTCTTAACATCAGCACCTTGAGCATAGATTAACACATCATAATCTTTTAAAATTTTTTGATTATTAAAATTTAAAGAAAACTTTTCATTTTTATAAGAATAATCTTTAAATTCATACTCAAAAAATACCCTAGCCTTGCTTTTTTGCAAAAGTGTCTTCACAAGCTCTTGAGGTTTTATACAAAATCCATCTTTTAAAAAGGCTTGATTGTTAATAATTTCAAATAAAACATTATCTTTTTGACTATCAAAACGCTCTTGCATAAGCTCATTATGAGCAAATTCATAAACCCCTTGTGGAGTTAAATTTAAAATTTGTCTATAAAATCTACTTGCTTCTAAAAAAGCATATTGTGAAAACTCACCCAATAAAACATCGGGTTTTAAAATCAAAGAGCTTAAAATTCCATTGATATTTCCAGAAGCGCCTTTTCCTAATGAATTTTCTTTTTCAAAAACATCTACTTGAACATTTCTTAAAGAAAGCTCATAAGCCATGCTTGCTCCGGCTATACCTGCTCCGATAATAGCTATTTTTTGAATCTCTTTTTTTAAAGATGGGGTATTAAAATATGCAAATTTATCTTCAAATTCTAAACCATTAAAAATGGCTTGTATCATTTCTCTTTTTCTAAAACCTTTTATCTTTTGCACTTGAAAATTGTTGTTAATTAAAGCCTTTTTTAAAACACTAGCAGAAGAAAAAGTTAAAATCTTAGCATTTATTTTTGAGTTTTTAGCAACATTGTTTATAATATTATTATCAAACATATCTTGATTTTTAGAAGGTGAGAAACCATCTAAATACCAAATATTTGCCTTAAAGTCTAAAATTTGTAAATTTTCTTTAGCATCACCAAGCACCAAATCTAAAAAACAATCTTGAAAATAAAACCTATAAACCCCATCCTTACATGGAGGATAAAAATTTAAAAATTGCTCTAAAACTTCTTCAAATTTCTCATAAAAACCAAGTTTTTTATAAATTTCTCTTAATTTATCTTTTTCTATATAAAAATTTTCAAAGCTAAGATAAAAAAGTCTTTGATTGTGTTTTTTTTCTTTTAAAAAACGCTTTAATGTAAGAAAGAAATTTAAGCCTATACCAAAACCAAGTTCTGCTACAATAGTTTGTTTGTTTTCAAAGTCAAAAGCATTTGTATATATAAATTTGCTTTCACTTAAACCATCACTAGAATTAAAATAATAATCATCAAAATCCAAAGAAAAAGGCGCATTATTTTTTATAATAATATTTGCTTTTTTCATTGATTCTTATAAAAATAACTTTCAATTCCATTGGCAATACCAATGGCTAATAATTCTTGGAAATTTTTATTTGTCAATCTATTTCTTTCACTAGGATGGCTAATATAACCTGTTTCAATCAAAATCGCTGGCATTTGTGCTCCTACTAAAACCCAAAACGGAGCCTCTCTAACCCCACCATCAACAACTTTATATTTTTTTCTTACATTGCTCAAAATTTTTTTCTGCACATCGATAGCTAATTTATTTGAAGCAACTATTTTTTCACGATTTAAAAAATTTAAAAATGTTTGCTTGGAAAAATAATTCATTTCTTCAAAATCTGATTGATTTTCTGCTTCAGCAGCTTTTTTACTTCTTTCGCTTCTTGCAGGAGATAAAAAGAAAGTTTCAATTCCTTGTAAAGTCTTAGCTCTTTGTTTATTTGGTGCTGCATTTGCATGGATAGAAATAAACAAATCTGCCATTTTCTCATTAGCCATGGAAGTTCTATCTCTAAGGTTTATAAATTTATCAGTACTTCTTGTGTAATAAATTTTATATCCTCTTTTTTTTAGCTCATTTCCAAGTTTTAAAGCAACACTTAAAACTACATCCTTTTCTCTAACACCCTTATCTCCTAAAGTTCCTGGATCCTTACCTCCATGACCTGGGTCAATTACTATAATTTTGCCTGATTTTTTGATAGTAGCTTTTGCTGCTTTTGAAGTATTTTTTACTGGCGTTTTTTTAATCTTTTTCTCAAATCCTACAAATAGCTCATCATCATCCAAATCAAGACTAGTCTTAAAATCACTAGTAGAATTTAAAACAATTCTTACTGTAGTTTTATTAAACTGCACTATTGTGATAGATTGATTTTTATTAATATCAATTTTTTTTCTATCACCTTCTAGAATGGCTTCAAAACTCACAATAGAGTGATACATTTTACCATCTTTAAAAGAGTTGATTTTAATATCTTCAATATCAATATCATTGTTTAATTTTAAATTAACACCACTTTTATCTTTACTTGATTTTAAAATATATAAAGGTTCATTTCTAACAACTTCTTTTTTAACTTCTGTTTTTTTAATCTCGCTTTGTTTTTTAACTATAGGTTTAGGTTCTTCTTTTTTTTCTATTTTTTCAAGTCCCATAAAAAGACTTTGATCTTTAAGCTCTATTTTTACTTTTAACTCTTTTTTAGAACTCAAAACTAAACGCATGCTAGTTGGATTAAATTGTGATACAATAATATCAAAATCTTTAAATTCAAAATTTCTCTTTGGCCCTTTTAAAATTCCATCAAAATCTGCAACATAACGAAAATTATCACCTTTTAAAGTAAAATTTTTTATATCTTTTTGGCTAATTTTTTCACTCAAATCAAGCAAAACACCATTATCTAATTTTTTAACATCAAGAATAAAAAGCTCTTTTTGTGCCGAAGTTTTTTTATCTTCTTTTTTATCTTCTTTTTTATCTTCTTTTTTATCTTCTTTTT
>NZ_JAKMRT010000012.1:0-57073 GCF_025772225.1 Campylobacter sp. IFREMER_LSEM_CL1097
CAATGATCAAACTCCAGGCGTTACTACTCTTAAAGGTGCTATGGCTGTGATGGATATAGTAGAAACTGCTACAGCAAATTTAGATGCCATTAGAGCTGATATTGGTGCGGTGCAAAATCAAATTACAGCTACACTAAATAACATCAGTGTAACCCAAGTAAATATCAAATCAGCTGAATCAAACATCAGGGATGTAGACTTTGCAGCAGAAAGTGCAAATTTCTCTAAATACAACATCTTAGCTCAAAGTGGATCTTATGCTATGAGTCAGGCTAATGCTGTGCAACAAAATGTTTTAAAACTCTTACAATAAATCCAAAGAATATAAGGCAGTTTTGCCTTATATTAAATTTCTTTTTTCTAAAATATCTTGTAAAGGTATGATGGCTATTTTTAAAGCTTTTTCTTGGACTAAAGCTAACTCGCTGATTTCTTCTAGCCAAGATTTATGTGCTGTAATCCAAGCAACAAGTTTATTTTGTTTATCGCTATCATTGCGCATAGGATTAACATAAATTTTTGAAAAAGAACTTTCAAGATGAAATAAAGAAGGACTTAAAACTTCTCTTAAGAAAATGTATTTATTGCTTTCTATAGTCTCTTTTAGTTGATCTATTTTTGCATTTAACTCATGTAAGGTATAGTGTGTTTTGCTTTGATAGTTTAATTCTTTATGTAATTTTTTACAAATTTTTAAGAATTTTTCATTAGCTTTTATATTTTGTTTGATTTGTTTGTAAGCTTTTAGCATAAGCTCTTGGCTATCTTTGCGTTTTGGCGGATTTAGCTTTGGAAAAGGTTTTTTTACTTCATCTTTTAAAAACTCTTTACAAATTTCTTTAAAAGGTTTTTCTATGGTTCCTTCTATCCTTGCCCCACCTTCTGTGGCATTGTAAATTTTTGCCTTTGTTTGTTTATGAAATAAACTTTCAAAAATTTGCTTAAATAACATCCAAACCTCTGAACTTTGCACATAAGTTTTTCCGCCATAAGCTAAGGTTTCAAATTTTCCATGATCGCGTTCAAAATCTCCTTCGTGATAACTTTCATGTAAAAATCCTTCACTATGAGATTTTCCATCATCACTATAAGCTAAATCTTGTCCTATTAAGATGATATTTTCATGCCCTAGTAAAAGTGCTAGTTCATAGTTTAAATGCGCTACACTCATTCCACCGCTTACATAGCCAAAATCATGTAATCCTAAAGAATAAGCAAAAGGCATTGATCTTGAAACTAAAATATATTTTCTTTTATTTTTTTCTAAAAATTTTATACTATCTTTATATACTAGTGAAACTAAAATAAAAGTAATGTCTTTATCAAATTCTTTAAAATCATTGTCAAAGCATTTTGATACCACATCATCTCTTTCTAGCATGCAAACATAATCAGGTTTTATACCCGCCTTTGCTAAGATAGGATAAGTGCTATCAGCACAAAATATAGTAGCTTTGTTAGCATATTTTTTAAGTAAAGGAAGTTGTTTTTTTAAAGAAGGTCCAGTAGCTACCAATATAGCATTTTTGCTTTTATTTGATCTTTTTTTCTTAAATTCACTAAAACTTGGGTGTGTAAGCATTTTAGGTAAGTTTAGAACAAATTGCTCTATACCTTGCATAGCATCAATTGGGTCATTTCCTCTTCTTAAGGCAATATTTTTAATAACTTTGGAATTTAAATCATTTATGTTTTTAATTTCTTCTTTTTGTTTTTCTTCATAAAATTCGCAATGAATATGTAGAGTGTAAGTTTTTAAAAATAAATTTAAAAAAGAGCACAATGTATCAGCTTTTGTATAGTTAAATTCCTTTGTATGGATTAAAATAAATCTATCTTCTAAAAGTTCTTTGGAAAAATCTATCATATTAAAAACTAAAAATATTAACTCAATGTCTTTTTCATATACAATAACTTTTTTATGTTCTTTATTTGCAAGTAAACTTTTGTAAAATATACCATTGCCTAATCCATAGAAAAAAAGTATAGGGTATCTTAAGTATTCTTTATTAAATAGCTCAATTTTTTCTTGTAGTTCTTTTAAAGGATTTATATATAAATTTTTTATATTTTTATAACATATATTACAATTTAAAGGATCTTTATCAAAAACATAAATATAATCTTTAGCTTCTTTTATTCTACCTAATTTTCTTTTTAGTGTTTGATATTCACTTCCTTTTAAGGCTTTTAAATTTTTTTTAAAAATCTCTGTTTTCATTTTTATCCTTTTTGATTAAAAAAATAATATCGTCATTTTTTAATATATTTTTCTAAATTATTTTTAGTCAGAATGTCTTTTATAAAACATTTTTTGTTTAAAAGAATTATTTCTAATTTTTTTAGGGTGATAATAATGAGTTGAAAGTATTCTAAATGAGAGTTGATCCAAAATTTACTTTTTTCTTTTTGCATTTGTTGGCTTTTTGGGATTATTACAAAAATTTTTGCAAGATGAAAGCGTAGTTGATCTAAATAACAAGCGAGCAAAAGTCTTATTAAAGCATTATCTTTAAAATCATCAAGATCAAACTCGTCTAGATATTGCAATGTAATATTTGCATCAGATGAATTGTTGATAAAATTGATTATATTTTGATACTTTTTTAAGTATTTTTCTATATCTTCTAATAATTTAATTAATTTATGATAGGTCTTTAGCAAATATTCTTGTTTTTTATCCGGGGTAAAGTTTTCTAAAATAGGAAAATCTTTTTCAATTTTTTCTTTTAAAAACTCTTTACAAATTTCTTTAAAAGGTTTTTCTATAGCTCCTTCTATCCTTGCTCCACCTTCTGTGGCATTGTAAATTTTTGCTTTTGAATTTGTGATTAAATATTCAAGATTAGTTTTAAACATATCCCAAGTTGTATTTGAAGTAATGTGTTTATTGCCACCATAAGCCATAATATTTATCTTTTCTAAATTACTATCACTAGTAGCGGTATATAGATAGTTTTTAGGATGAGATTCTCCAATGTCATTATAAGCTAAATCTTGTCCTATAAAGAATATATTTTTAAAATTTAATAGATTGGCAAATATAAAAGCTAAATGTGCAACAGAAATCGCTAAATCAACATAACCAAAAGCATTTAAACCAAAATAAGTTTCAAAAGTTTCTTTTGAGAAAAAAACATATTTTCGCTTATTTTTGTCTAGGTACTTTATGGTATTTGAGTGAGTTAGTGAAGCAATAATAAATAAAATATCTTTATCAAAATCATCAAAATTATTATTAAAAAATTCACTTGCAAAATCTATTCTTTCAACAGAAAAAACATAATCAGGCTTGATATTTTCTTGATATAAAATAGGATAAGCACTATCAGCGCAAAAAATTACCACATTATCTTGATACTGTTTGAGTAAAGGTAGCTGCTTGCTTAAAGATGGTCCAGTAGATACTATGATTGCATTTTTACTCAATGTATTTCTTTTATTTAGCAATTCTTTTAAGCAAGGTTTTGAAAGCATTTTTGGAATATTTTCCATGAATTGTTCTATCCCTTGTAAAGTATCTTTAATGTCTGTTCCTTTTATAGTTGCAATAGATCTTATACAAGAGAGTATTTTTTGATTTAAATTTAAGATATCATTTGCAAATCTTTCATAGTATCTAGAATGTATTTCTAAAAAATATGTTCTTATAAATTCTCTAAAAGGATTTCTTGACATTAAAGAAAGTAATGCAGAATTTGGCATATTGCATTGTGCTAAAATTAGTTTATTTGTTTTTAATTCTTTTGAAAAATCTATATGAAAAAACAAGCTATATATTAATTCCAAGTTGTCTTCAAAAACTATGATATGCTTTAAATTTGGATTTTGCAAAAGAGCTTTATATAAAATTCCATTTCCAAATCCAAAAAAATAAAGCACAGGATATAATTTATACATTTGATCATATTTTGCCAGCATAGTATTTAATTCTAAAATAGGATTTTCATAAATTACCCCCCCCCGCTTATCTTTAATATTAATATCTAAAGAATCGTTTCCTTGTATTATTATATATGGTGTTTTTTTGATGTTTTTAAAAAGTTTTTGAAAAGATGGGTTAAGGGATTGGATATTTTTCTTAAAAAGCTCATGATTCATAATTATGCCTTTAAATTTTCTTTTATAGTTTTATTATAATTTTCAAGATATAAAATAATCTCATCAAAAAAATCGATTTGTTGTTCTAAGAAAGATTTTGTATTTTTTTCTTTTTCAACTTTGTATTTTAAAACCTCACATTCATTTTGAAAGCATCTAGCTTGTAAAATATCTGAAAAAAATTCACTTTTTGGGAGCTTAAGTCTTAGTTTTTCTAATCTTTCTAAGCTTTTATCTTTAATAGCTTTTTTACATTCATTGATAAAAATTTCACTTTGTTTTATTTGTTTGTTGAGTTTTTCTTTGCATTGTTTTAGTTTTTTTTGTGGATTTTTTGCTTTTGTTAAAATAATATTTTTTTCAATTTTTTCTTTTAAAAACTCTTCACAAATTTCTTTAAAAGGTTTTTCTATGGTTCCTTCTATCCTTGCCCCACCTTCTGTGGCATTATAAGTTTTGATTTTTAATATATCTCTAGCTAGAGCTATATCTTTTTCAAAACTTTTTAAAAACAAATACCATGTGAGTTGTGTTTTTACTTCTTTATTGCCTCCATATGCACAGATTGTTTTATAAACAACTTCTTCGTCTCCTTGATCACCATATAAATGTTCTTTTGGGTGAGACTTTCCATCATCACTATAAGCTAGATCTTGCCCTATTAAAATAATATTTTCAAATCTTAAAGCTCCAGCTAACTCATAAGCCATATTAGCAACACTCATGCCATTTCCCAAAAAACCATATTCATTTAAGCCAAGTTTGCTTTCAAAAAACAAAGGTCTTAAAACAAGCATATAATTTCTATTATTTTTTTCTAAATATTCTATGGTTTTAGGATGAGTTAAAGAAGCTATGATAAATAATATATTTTTATCAAATTCTCCAAAATCATTATTAAAAAATTCGCTAGTAAAATCTACTCTTTCTAGTGAAAAGACATAATCAGGCTTAATTCCCTCTTTGGCTAAGATAGCATAAGAGCTATCAGCACTAAAAATCACAACATTTTCTTGGTATTTTTTTAAAAGCGGAAGTTGTTTCATCAAAGAAGGACCTGTTGAAACTATAATGGCATTTTTTGCTTTTGCTTTTCTATCTTTTATTAGATTTTTAAAAGGCGTATGAGTGATGATTTTTTCTAAATTTATAATATTATGTTTTATTCCTAGCAAAGCATCTTTTGGGTCATTTCCACGAGCAAGCATTAGTGTTTTTATGAGATTTAATAAAATTTGCATCACATTTTGAGCATTGGGTGTATAAAAATTAATATAAAAATCATTATAAAAATGAAAATTGAAAATTTTCAGCGTATGTTTGATTTGCGGATAATTAAATAAAACTTTAAGTTGAGCGGTGTTGATATTTGGTGTAAAAAACAAAATAAGTTTTTCTTTTCTAAGAAGTGTGGTAAAATCAATCATATGAAAAGCTAGATATAAAATTTCTAATTCTTCTTCAAAAATAACAATATGTTTTAAATTCTGATTTTTTAAAAGTTCTATAAAAAATTTTCCATCGCCAAAACCATAAAAAAATAATACTGGATATAATTGAAATTTATCATAATCAAAAGAATGATTTTCATCTAAAAAAACTTGATTTTGCAAATCAAAAATTTTATTTTCTATGATTTTAAATTTATGATTTTGAGTGATTTTTCTCAACTCATAAGCTAGTATTTGATCTACTTCAAAAAGAGCTTGGGTGTTTTTTAAAAATAATTCTTTATTCATTTAAAGTCCAAATTTTTATTTTATTATATCAAAATTACTATATTTTATAAAAAACATTAAAACAAGGTATTTTTTATCCTTGAAATTTGTTTTTGGAGATTTTTATTTATCAATTCTTTTTCTAAATTTGTAATATTTTTTTCTAGACTTTCTTGTAATTTTTTTATATGGCCTATTATAAGTTCTAACCATTCTAAGTGTTCTTTAATCCAAAGATAATTTTTGTTAAAAACATCTTCTTTTGTTTTTGGGTTAAGTACATAAATTCTAGCAAGATTAAGCTCAAATTGAGTATTTAAAGGATTAACTAATTCTTTTAAAACATTTATTTTTTCAAATTTAGTTTTAAAACAATCTAATTCTTTAATCAATAATGAAAAATTCTTTTCATCATTTCCCATAAAATTTAATTTGTTTGATAAGTGAATGCATTCTTTGATTAAAGTATGGCATAGCTTTAAAACTTGATGAATTTTGTAAAATGCTTTTAACATTAATTCTTTTTGCTTGTTCTCATTTAATTTTTCAAGTTTAGCAAAAGGTTTTTTGAGTTCTTTTGTTAGTAGTTCTTTGCATACTTGTTTAAATGGTTTTTCTATGGTATGATTAATTCTGGCTCCACCTTCGGTGCAATTAAAGGTTGTAATATTAAGAAATTTCTTTGCATTAAAAACAGCTTCTTCTATTTGGGTTTTAAAAAGTATCCAGGTTTCATGTGTTTTAACCAAGCTATTTCCACCATAAGCTATGATTTTTTCTTGCTTAAATATATTACTTTCGTAGTTAGCGCTATAATAATATTCTTCTGGATGCGAAGCTCCATCATCAGCATAAGCTAAGTCTTGACCTATAAATATAATATTTTTAAAATCTAAATTTAAAGCTAAAAAATATGCCATGGTTGCTACACTACTTCCCATGCCCATATGTCCAAAATGAGTTAGTTTTAAAGAATGTGCTATCGGTGAAAAATCCATAATATTAATAATTTTTAATTGCTTTTTGATTAGATATATAAAAGTATTTTTGTGCACCAAATGTTTCAAAACAAACACTATATCCTTATCAAAATCACCAAAATTATTATTAAAGAATTCTGATGTTTTTTCTGTTCTTTCTAAAGATAATACATAATCAGGTTTTATATTGTGTTTTGCTAGTATAGGATAAGCACTATCAGCACAAAATATACTAGCATAATTAGCATATTGCTTTAATAAAGGAAGTTGTTTTATTAGCGATGGTCCTGTAGAAACTATGATTGCGTTTTTTGCTTGTTTTTTTCTTTTTAAAAGTAATTCTTTGAAAGAATAATTTGAGATAATATCAGGAAGATTATAAACAAAATTTTCTATACCTTGTAAGGCATCTTGAGATGAATTTCCATTGCTTAACACAACTTGCTTTATGTATTCTTGTATTTTTATGTTGAGTTTTAAAATATCTTCTTGATATTTTTCATAATAATCGCAGTGTAAATCTAAAAAATATGTTCTTAAAAAATTAAAGAAAGGGTTATTGTAGAAAAGTATTTGAAAATCAATCACTTTTAAATCATTATTATCTAAAATAATCAAAGAATTATTTTCTAATTCCTCACTAAAATCTATACATTGAAAACTTAGATAAATAAATTCTATTTCTTTTTCAAAAATAACTATTTTTTGTCTATTTTTGTTTTGTAAAAGGGCTTTATATAAAATTCCATTACCAAAACCATAAAAATAAAGCACAGGGTATAAAAGATATTTATCATTATATAAGTTTAGTTTTTCATTTAACTCACTAAGAGTATTGCTATATAGTGTATACCCCCCCCCCATGATGTATAAAATTAATATCTAGGGAGTCTTTTCCTTGTAGAATTTGGAAATTTTGGGGTTTAAAATTTTCTAATTTTTCTTTTAATTTTTTATTTTTTAAAGCTTCTAAATTTTTATTAAAAATATGTTTTTCCATGATTATCCCTTGAAATGTTTTTCTTCTAAAGCTTTAGCAAATTCTATATCACAACTTGCTTTTTTACCAAGCATGATAGGTAAAAATTTAGGATGCAAACCTAGGCTCGGTCTTACGCTTTTTATATTTTCTCGTGTGAAAATATCACCTTTTTTGATGTCTTTGCTTGCGTATAAACTTCTTGCAAAATGGCGGTTTTTTAAAGTTTTTTCATCCATGCTAAATTCTTTGTTTCCTAAAGCTTGCTCGCTTAAACGCACCATAGAACACATTTGCTTAAATTCCTCAAAATCAAGACTAAATTTAGCATCAGCGCTATTTAAAGTTTTGTCTAATATAAAATGTTTTTCTATAACTCTTGCACCAAGAGCTACGGCTAAAGTTGGTGCTAAAAATCCCTCGCTATGATCACTTAAACCAACAATAGTGTTAAATTTTTCTTGTAAAGTTTTTATGACATTTAAATTTAAATCACAAATTTGTGAAGGATAAGCCGAGGTGCATTTAAGCAAAATCAAATTCGGATTATTTTCTTCTTTAAAAATTTTAACAATCATTTCAAGTTCTTCTTCATAGGCTATGCCTGTAGAAACTAAAGTAGGTTTGTTTTCTTTTGCTACATAACGCACAAAATCATAATCATTTGCTTCAAAGGAGGCGATTTTATAAGCTGGGGGATTAAATTGCCTTAAAAAATTTACATCTTCTTTAGAAAAAGGACTAGAAAAGCAAATTAAACCTTCATTTTTAGCACATTCAAAAAGTTTTTCATGCCACTCATAAGGAGTTTTAGCTTCTTCGTAGAGCTCATATAGTTTGCGTCCATGCCATAAACCACCTTCAATAATAAAATCTTTTTTGTTAGAATTTAGTGTTAAGCTATCTGGGGTATAGGTTTGAATTTTTATAGCATCAGCTCCTGCTTGTTTGGCTGCTTGTATAGTTTTTAAAGCTATTTCAAGATTATTTGCATGATTGGCTGAAAGTTCAGCGATGATGAAAACTTTTTCATTTATGTTAAAATTTTCTATAAACATCAAAAAACCTTTTTTAATTTAAATAAAAATTTACTATATTTTATATTTTAATTATTAATTGTGATTAAAGGTTTATTTAGTAAAATAAATTTATTATAAAGTTATCTAAGGAAAAAACTATGACTAAAACACTAGAATATTCAATTTATCACTTTTGTGAACACATTTTAAAACTTAAAATTACACCAACAAGCGTGATTAGAGGCGAGCTTTATGGGGCTTCTATACCTTTGTATTTTAAAGATGAAGAATATAGTTTTTATCTGTTTTTTCAAAAAAAGGCTCTTAATGAGATTGCGCAATTTTTATTGCATGAAGAGTTAAAAGAAGATGATCTAGCAGATTTAGTAAAAGAAGTAGCTAATCAAATTATAGGTTATGCCAAAAAATTACTTAATGACACTAATGGCAAAGATGAGTATCGTTTGGGTGTTCCTGAATATTTAGGACGTATTGATGGATTTTCAAAAATCAAACTCAAAGAAAAATTTACTTATGAAATGAAAAATGCTCGTTTTAGAATAGGTTATAAAAAATTATGATAGAAGATCATTTAGGATTGTTGCAATCTTATGAAGATATTTTAGATATTAGCGTTGATTTTGTTAGTGAGCTTGGTACTACTAATATGAGCGTAAGAGAGCTTTTAAAGCTAGAAGTTGGTTCTGTGATAGACCTTGAAAAGCCAGCGGGTGAAAGCGTGGAACTTTATTTAAATAGAAGAATTTTTGGAAAAGGTGAGGTAATGGTGTATGAGAAAAACCTTGCTATAAGGATTAATGAAATTTTAGATTCTAAATCAGTATTGCAGTATTTCAAAAAAGAATTGCAATGAAATTTATTTGGATTTTACTACTTGCTTTACCTCTTTTTGGGGCAAAAATTCTTGATTACAATATTTATCCAAGAGAAGATAGGGTGGATATTACTTTTTCATTTGATGTTCCTTATAAAGAAGGTATTAGTCAAAAGAAAAAAGATGGTATTATTATTTTTACTTTAAATGCTAAAAGTGCAAAAGAGGAAGATAGAGCGTTAAATTCTGATATTATAAAAAAAATTAAAATTTTTTCAGAAGATAAAAAAACTTTTATAGCTTTAAGTGTAGGTGATAAAATACAAATCACCGCTGATGCGATTGGTGAATATGGTTTAAGATTGCGTGCTCAAAAAGAAGGTGTAAATTTAAGTACTAAAAAAAGCTTAGAGGAAAAAAACGAGGAAATAAAAATGCAAGAATATGATTTTACAAATTATATTTTAGTTGTAAGCGTTTTGATACTTTTGCTTGTTGGACTTTGGTTTTTAAAAATATATCTAAGACAAAAACACCCTTTAGATAGGAATTTTAATTTAATCTTTCAAAGACCACTTGATAGACACAATCAACTTGTAGTTTTTGAATATGGTTTAAAGCGTTATACTATGATTATAGGAAATTCTAATGTGGTATTAGAAACAAATGAAGCTTTGATAAAAAATGAAGAACAAAACAAAGCACCTCAAAAGCCAAAAGAAAAAGATTTTGATTCTTATTTTGAAGAAAATAAACAAAGATTGCAAAATTTACTTTTAAAACAAAATAATTAATTTTGCTGATTAAAAGCCAAAATGATAAGTTTTGGCTTTGAAATTTTTTTGATTTCTTCTTTTGAAAAATAAATTTGTTTTTTAGTCGAGTATATATACAAAGTATGATTTTTTAGCGTGAAATCAAGATTCTCATCAGTGTCTTTTGCAAGTTTTTTTGATAAAGCTAAAATAAAATTAAGCCAAGCTAATATGTGATTATTTGGTAGTAAATCTTTTATATTTTCTATCGCAAATGGATTGATTTTTTTTCCATTGGCTTTTAAAATAGTAGAAATTAATAAAATTTCTTTATGTGAAAAACCAAAATGCAGGCTATTTAGAGCTATATAAGCACTATGTTCATTGGCAAAATAAAAATTAATTCTCTCGCCTATATGCGATAATTTTGCAGCATTTATAAGATCTTTTTTAAAAGTAAGATTAATTTTATGGATAGGCAAAAGAGTATCAAATAGTTTATTTGCAAAATAAGCACTTTTATCATTATAATCTATACTAAAACGATCTTGTATAGATTTTAAGCTTGGATTGAAATTCGGAGGAAATTTGGCATTAAATTTTGAAAAATCCGTTGTTTCGTTTTTTATTTTAGTATATTTTTGAAAAAGATTAGATAAAAATACACCTTCTCTAACACCCACTGCAGAGGTGATGATATTTTTAGCTTTTAAATTTTTTGCTAGTGCTAAAAATATCACACATCCTTCTTTTATAGTATCAAAACGATCTTTTTTTATGTTAAAATCATTTAAATTTTTAGCATTTTGAATTTTTTCTATGTGATTTTTTTCTTTTTCAAAACTATAACTAAAATTATGAATCATTTTTAACGGGTAAGAGTTTTTTTTCATTATAGAATTTGACAATGCCCTTAAACTTCCACCTATGGCAATGATATTTTCATTTTGAAAATGCTTTGGAACTTGTTTTAGTGCTTCTTGTATAAATTGGTCTAGTGCATTAAATTTTTTTGTATCGTAAAAAATTTCTTTTAATCTTACTGTGCCAAGATCAAGTGAAATACAATCTACAATCTTACCTTCTTTGATTAAACAAAGCTCAGTCGATCCTCCACCTATATCTATAGTGGTGGCATTTTGAATATCTGATAGTAAATTTAGCGCAGCAAGCCCACCTAAAAATGACTCTGTTTTTCCATTAATACATTTTATATTTAAACCTACATTTTTTGCTATTCTAGCTATGAAATCTTTAGCATTGGGCGCATCTCTTAATGCAGAAGTTCCAACAGCAATAATTTTTCTACATTTTTCTTTTAAAGCTTTTTCCTTAAAATAAGTTAAAGCTTTTTCGGCTTTAAGCATGGCTTCTTCTTGAAGAATTTTATTATTATTGTAAGCATTTTCTCCAAGTCTTACTTTCTTTTTGTGCTCACTGCAAATGAAAAAACCATATCTTGAGGTTTTTTCAAAAACTACCATACGAACGGAATTAGAGCCAAGGTCAATTACTGCTGTTTTTTTAGCCATTAAATATCTTTATTTTTATGTTTTAAACGAAGCTCATCAATGCTTTCTACATTATCAGGATCAGGTATGATACAATCTACTGGACAAGCTACTATACAAGCTGGTTCTGAAAATTCATTCACACATTCAGTACAAAGATCAGGATCTATGACATAAATTGGATCATTATCATAGATTGCTTCATCGGGACATTCTTCCCTACATGCATCACAGGATATGCATTCTCTAGTGATTAAAAGTGACATATTTTTTTCCTTTTTATAAGTAATAAAGCAAACTTATACTATATAAAAACTTATAGGTAATTTAAAATGAAAGAAAAAACAAAATCTACTTTTTAGAATGATTAAATCATTCTAAAATTTTAGTTAGTTTTTTTAGGAAAACAAAAACGATACCCTCTACGACGCACGGTTTCTATGGTAGAGATGTTAAGCGGTTTATCCATTTTTTGTCTTATTTGATTGATTGCAACCTCTATAACATTTGGAGTTACAAGTTCAGGTTCTTCCCAAATAGCATCTAAAAGTTGTTCTTTTGACACAATCTGATCTGAATGTCTAGCTAAATGAGTTAAAACTTCAAAAGGTTTTCCTTTTAATTCTATATCTTTTCCTTGATAAGTGATTTTTTCTTCATCAGGATCAATCACTAAATCATCGATTTTGATCACATTTGTTCCGCCAAATCTAAGTCTAGCTTCAATTCTCGCCATTAAAATTTCAAAATCTAAAGGTTTTTTTATATAATCATCTGCTCCAGCTTTCAAAGCTTTGATTTCATTTTCTTTATCTGCTTTTGCGCATATTGTAACTATAGCGGTTCTTGGAGATTTTTGCTTAATGGCATTAATTAAATCACTTGCATCATTATTGCCAATAGTCCAATTTGATAATACTAAATCATAGTGTCTAATACCTATAAAATACTCAGCGTCTTTAAAATTTTCTGAAGTATCACTTTGATAGCCAAACTCATTTAAGGTATTTGATAGAGTTTTATTAAGTGATGCTTCATCTTCTACAACTAAAATACGCATTTTATTCCTTTGAAGATAGTTTTAGTGCAAAAGTATAACACAAATTAAGCAAATGTTCAAAATTCTTTAAAAAAATTTTAATATTTTTTACTCAGACTAGCTCCAACGCATGCATTTTTGATAATATCAGGTTTGTAACAAGTGATATTTATAAATTTAAGCTTTTTATTATGTTTTTTAATATCCTTGCATATGTATTTTAAAGATTTTTCTATAGTTTTAAATTTTTTCTTTTTATAAATTTTTTCTATTCTAATACAAAGTTTTGCATAATCTAAAAATTTTTTACTTTTAGCTTCTAGTTCTATAATAACTTTTTGTTCTTGAATTCTTTCAAAATCCAAAAGCCCTATAATACATTTAAATTCTAAACTGACTTTTATATGACTTTGCATTCTTGTTTTCCAATAAGCCTTAAAATATTTGGTATATGTTTATAAATTACTATAAATGCAATAATAAAAATTGGTGCATGGGTGTTGATCACAGGCATGTTATAATGAAAAATAAATGAAGTAGCTATTAAAACAATTAAAGCTCCTAATGAAGCTAAGCTTGAAATTTTAAATACCTTTCCTATGATAAACCAAGCTAAAACCGCAGATATTATTTCAAAAGGTAAAAATACTGTTAAGACCCCAGCCCCTGTAGCCACTCCTTTGCCACCTTCAAATTTTAAATAAGGAGAAAAGCAGTGCCCAAATACTGCTAAAACAGCCATAGTCCATAAGATATTTTCATCATAGCCCATAAATTTTGCCACTAATATAGGTATGATTCCTTTTAATGCGTCTAAAATAGCGGTTGCAATAGCAAGTATTTTAGCTAGTTTAGGATCGCTTTCTTTTACTACCCTTAAAACATTTGTAGCGCCTATACTTTTACTACCCATATTTTTAATGTTTGTTTTAGCAAAGATTTGAGCTAGTAAAAGCCCAAATGGTATAGCGCCTATGAGATAAGCTAAAAGATAGATTATTAAATTTTCCATTTACTTTTCCCTAAGATTTTTGTAAAACTCTGTAATAATAGCAAAAAACCCTGAAATAAATATTTAAGAGATATTTTATCCTATAATAATTTTTATTGTTAAATATAAATTTTTTATATTATTTAAAGAAAATTATAGATATATTTTCAATAAGTTTATTTTAAATAGGCTTTATTTTATCTTATTTAGGAGTAGATAATGAAAAAAATTTCATTATTAGTTGCATCATCATTATTAGTTGCATCAACTGCTTTTGCTAACGATAAAGCTTTGCTTGATGAAGCAAAAGCTGCAGGTTTGGCGCCTTTACCAAAAGATCAGACAGGTGTTGAAAAACTATTAAAAGAAATGGGTATTAAAGCTAGTAAATTCTCTAAAGAGAAAGCTAACCTTGGTAAAAAGCTGTATTTTGAGCCAAGACTTTCTAAAAGTGGTTTGATTTCTTGTAATACCTGTCATAATTTAGGTATGGGTGGTACTGATGGTATAGCGGCTGCTGTAGGACATAAATGGACAGCTAATCCTCATCATTTAAATTCACCAACAGTTTATAACTCAGTTTTAAATTCAACTCAATTTTGGGATGGTAGAGCAGGAACTTTAGCAGACCAAGCAAAAGGGCCAATCGAAGCAGAACCTGAAATGGCAACTCCTGCTAAATTAGCAGTAGAAAAAATAGCTTCTATGCCAGAATATGTAAAAGAATTTAAAAAAGTTTATGGTAGCAGTGGAGTAACTTTTGATAATATTGCAGATGCTATTGCTACATTTGAAAGAACACTTTTAACTCCATCTAAATTTGATAAATTCTTAGAAGGTGATACAAAAGCATTAAATAAAAAAGAAAAAGAAGGTTTGAAAACTTTCATCGATAAAGGCTGTACAGCTTGTCATACAGGGGTAAATTTAGGTGGTAGTATGCAGGCTTTCCAAGTAGCAGCTAAATATAAATTTGCAAATGTAGGAGATTTTAAAGGTGATGCAAATGGCTTAGTTAAAACTCCAACCTTAAGAAATATTGCTGAAACTGCTCCGTATTTTCACAATGGTGCTATTTGGTCTTTACAAGAAGCAATTAAAGAAATGGGCAGTGTGCAACTTGGCATAGAAATTTCTGATAAAGAAGCAGCTTCTATAGAAACTTTCTTACATGCCTTAACAGGTAAAAAACCAAGCATTACTTACCCTCAACTTCCAAAAGCAACTGAAAAAACTCCAAAACCAGAGCTTTAATTTAAATCTTAAGACGCTTTTTTGCGTCTTAAGCTTACTTTATATAAAATCAAGATATAATTACTGCTTTTAGCCATTAAAGCTTTCTAAATTTATGTTTATGCATAATGCTTTATGGTGCTACCAAAATATTTTAAGAAAGGATAGCTGTATGTATGCTATTATAAAACACAGTGGAAAACAATACAGAGTAAGCCAAGGTGATGAGCTTAAACTAGATCGTTTTGAAGCTGAAGCAAAATCAAGCATAGAAGTAAGTGAAGTTCTTGCTATATGCGATAAAGAATTAAAGGTAGGTGCGCCGTTTGTTGCGGGTGCAAAAGTTGTTTTAGAAGTGATTGCTCATGGAAAAGACAAAAAAGTTGTGATTTATAAAAAAAGACGCAGAAAAGACTCAAAATTAAAACGCGGTTTTAGAAGACAATTTACTCGCGTTAGAGTAGTAGATATTAAAGCTTAAGGAGTAAAGAATGGCACACAAGAAAGGTCAAGGTTCAACTCAGAATAATCGTGATTCTATAGGTCGTCGTCTAGGTGTTAAAAAATTTGGTGGAGAATTTGTTCGCGCTGGCAACATCATCATCCGCCAAAGAGGAACAGCAACTCATGCGGGTAATAATGTAGGCATAGGAAAAGATCATACAATTTTTGCTTTAATTGATGGTTTCGTAAAATTCGAAAGAAAAGATAAAAATAGAAAAAAAGTTTCTGTTTATCCTGCATAATTTTAAGGCTACTTTGTAGCCTTTTTCTTCTTTTTAATCTTAATATATTAAAAAAAATATAATATCATTTTAAAAATTTATACTTTGGTGATTGTATGTTTATAGATAATGTGAAATTAGTTTTAAGTTCAGGTAATGGTGGCAAAGGTGCTGTGAGTTTTCGCCGTGAAAAACATGTTCCACTCGGTGGGCCTGATGGTGGCGATGGTGGAAATGGCGGCGATGTATATTTTATATGTGATAATAATACCCATACGCTAGCACACTTTAAAGGTAAAAAAGAACTTAAAGCACAAAATGGCCAGCCAGGCTTAGGTCGTAATAAAAACGGCAAAAGAGGGGAGAGTTTAGAATTAATCGTTCCTCAAGGCACTCAAGTAATTGACGCACAAAGTGGGGAAGTTTTACTTGATATGTTAGTAGAGGGCCAAAAAGAATTATTTTTAAAAGGCGGTAAAGGTGGTCTTGGTAATACTCATTTTAAAAACTCTACTAATCAACGCCCAGATTATGCCCAACCAGGCGTGGCAGGAAAAACTTTAAGTGTGCGCTTAGAATTAAAACTCATAGCAGATATTGGGCTTGTGGGCTTTCCAAATGTAGGAAAATCCACTCTTATAAGCGTAGTATCTAATGCAAGACCTGAAATAGCTAATTATGAATTTACTACGTTAACTCCAAAACTTGGTATGGTTGAAGTAGATGATTATAATTCTTTTGTGATGGCAGATATCCCAGGTATTATAGAAGGTGCAAGCGATGGTAGGGGTTTGGGACTTGAGTTTTTAAGACACATAGAAAGAACTTCTTTTTTGCTTTTTGTGCTTGATCCATTAAGAGATATGAGCTTAAAAGAGCAATTTTGTATTTTAAGAAAAGAATTGGAAAAATTTTCAAGCAAGCTTTATGCAAGAAATTTTGGCTTAATGCTTTCAAAAAGTGATAGTGTAAATTTAGGCGAAGAATTTGCACAAAAAATGGAAGAAGATTATAATGAGCTAAAAGCTTATTTGCAAAGTCAAAATAATCCGCAAAGTTTTTTCATCAAGGTTTCAAGCCTTGAAAAAACTGGACTTAAAGAGCTTAAATTTATGCTTTTAGAAGAAGTTAAAAAAATTAGAAGTCAAAATAATCTTTGATGAGTGAAAATTTAACTATAGATTTTATTCAAGAATATATCAAGTCTAATTTTAAAGGCTTGGTATATAAATTTACTTATAAAGAACATAGCTTTTTTTATAATCCCGATAAGGTTTTAAAAAACGGAGTTTATTTTTGCACTATTAAAGAAAATGATGGCATAAATGATAAAGCTTCGAATTTAAATAGAGAAGGTGTATTTCGTCTAAGTTGCTCTCTTTGTGATCAAGATTACCAAAATCTTTTTGGTAAAAAACCTAAAAAAGCTTTAAAGGGTAAGGTTGTTAGTTTAAATTATGATTTTTCTATGCTTGATTTTATCATGCCTTATCCAATTTATGCTTATATGGGATATATTTGCATCAACAACCCTTCTAGAAAAAATTTTGAAATTTTTAAAGATTATCTTGAGCTTTCATATCAAAAAGCTATAAAAACTTATAAAAAAGGATAGTGGCATTATGAAAAATATCATTTTTATGGGAACTCCATCTTATGCAACTTGTATTTTAAAAGAGCTTGTTGATAAAGGGTTTAATATCCAAGCTTTATTTACCCAACCTGATAAACCTGTGGGTAGAAAACAAATTTTAACCCCAAGTGATACTAAAAAATTTGTTTTAGAAGATAATTTAAATATAGAAATTTTCACTCCAAAAAGCTTAAAAGATGAAAACATAACTAATAGAATAAAAAGCCTAAAACCTGATTTTATAGTTGTTGCTGCTTATGGGAAGATTTTACCAAAAGAAATTTTAGATATTGCTCCTTGTATCAATTTACATGCTTCCTTACTTCCTAAATATCGCGGGGCCTCGCCTATACAAAGTGCTATTTTAAATGGGGATAAAATAAGTGGGGTTTGCACTATGCTTATGGAAGAAGGGCTTGATAGTGGTGCAATCTTAGAAAGTATAGAATGTGATATAGAAGGTAAAAATTCAGCTGAAGTGTTTATTATGCTTTCAAATTTAGCTGCTAAGCTTACGGTTTCTACACTTTTAAATTTTGAAAAAATTATCCCAAAAAAACAAGATGAAAATTTAGTTACACATTGTAAAAAAATCAAAAAAGAAGATGGCTTGATTGCTTTAAATAATGCAAATGAAATTTTTCAAAAATTTTTAGCTTTTACACCTTGGCCCGGAATTTTTTTAGAAAATGGTGTGAAATTTTTAGACATAGAATTAGTCGATAGTGAAAAAACTCAAAAATCAGGTGTGATTTTACAAATAGAAAAGGAAGGCTTTTTGCTTTCATGTACAAAAGGTGTTTTAAGGATTAAAAATTTACAAGAAAGTGGAAAAAAGGCTTTAGACGCTAAGACTTATTTAAATGGAAAAAGGTTAAAACTTGGAGATAGTTTATTTTGATGAGCTTGAATCAACTCAAATTTATTTAAGTGATAAAATTCGTAGTGGAGAAATTACTAACAATACAGCCATTTGTGCTTTTATCCAAAGTGCTGGTATAGGTAGTAGGGATAATACTTGGCAAAGTAAGCAAGGAAATTTACATGTATCTTTTTGCATAAAAACTCAAGAATTAGCACAAGATCTTCCTTTGGCTTCTGCTAGTATATATTTTGCATTTTTAATGAAAGAAGTATTGCAAAGAAAAAATTCGAAAGTATGGATTAAATGGCCCAATGATTTTTATATAGAAGATAAAAAAATAGGCGGATTGATGAGTTCTAAAATCAATGATTTTTTGGTTGTAGGAATAGGGATTAATCTTAAATATGCTCCATTTAATGCTGAAATTTTAGATATAGAAGTAGATATAGCAAAACTTTTAAATGAGTATTTTTCTTATGTAGATGAGAAAATTTTATGGAAGAATATTTTTAGCAAGTATATGCTAGAATTTGAAAAATCAAGAAATTTTTTTATACATAATGAAGGTAAGGTTTTATCTTTAAAAGATGCTTTGTTGTATAAAGATGGTTCTATATTGTTAGATAATAAAAGGATATATAGTTTAAGATGAGTGAGATAATAACTATTGCAAATCAAAAAGGTGGGGTAGGTAAAACTACTACCGCTATTAATCTAGCGGCTTCTTTAGCAGTAGCTGAAAAAAAGGTTCTTTTGATAGATATTGATCCACAAGCTAATGCTACAACAGGACTTGGTTTTAATAGAAGTAATTATGAGTATAATATTTACCATGTTTTTATAGGCAGGAAAAAACTTTCTGAAATCATTTTGAAAACTGAACTTCCACAATTATACTTAGCTCCATCAAATATTTCTTTGGTTGGAATTGAACAAGAAGTAGTAAAAGAAAGTGGAGAATATAGAACGATTTTAAGAGAAAAAATCAAAGAAATTGCTAAAGATTATGATTTTATTATCATTGACTCACCTCCTGCACTTGGAAGCATTACGGTAAATGCTTTTGCAGCAAGCGATAGTGTTATTATCCCTATACAATGTGAATTTTATGCGCTTGAGGGTGTTGCGATGGTTTTAAACACCATAAAATTTGTGAAAAAAACTATCAATCCAAAGTTAAAAATAAAAGGTTTTTTACCAACTATGTATAGCTCACAAAATAATCTTTCAAAAGATACTGTGGAGGATTTAAAGCAAAATTTCAAACAAAAGTTATTTAGAACAGGTGATAATGAAGATGATTTTATCATCATACCAAGAAATGTAAAACTTGCTGAAAGTCCAAGCTATGGAAAACCTATTATACTTTATGATATAAAATCTCCAGGTTCAGTAGCATATCAAAATTTAGCACATTCTATATTAGGATAAAAAATGGCAAAAAAAAGTGCATTAGGAAGAGGTTTAAGTAGTATTTTGGCTGATATTGATGAGGTTTATGAAAAAGAATTAGGATCAAAAGAAGGCAAAATAGAAGAAATTGATATAGATTTAATTAGTCCAAATCCTTATCAGCCAAGGAAAAATTTTGATACACAAGCTTTAGAAGAGCTTGCGGGGTCTATTAAAGAATATGGTTTAATTCAGCCTATCGTAGTTTTTAAAAAAGATGAATTTGATTATATTATAATAGCTGGCGAGAGAAGATTTAGAGCATGTAAGCTTTTAGAAAAAGAACAGATTAAAGCCGTAGTTTTAAATGTGGATGATATAAAATTACGCGAGCTTGCTTTGATTGAAAATATCCAAAGGGAAAATTTAAATCCTATAGAATTGGCACATTCTTATAAAGAATTATTGGAAATTCATGACATAACTCAAGAAAAATTAGCAGATCTTATTCACAAGTCAAGACCACAAATTGCTAATACCTTAAGACTTTTAAATTTAAATGAGCAAACACAAAATTTCATTATAGAAGGTAAAATTTCACAAGGTCATGCAAAAGTTTTAGTAGGACTTGAAAAAGAAGAAGAAAAAATGATAGTTGATACTATCATAGGTCAAAAACTTAATGTAAGAGATACAGAAAAACTGATTAAAAATTTTAAAAATTCAAATAATTTAGAAAAAAATACAAATTTAAATAAGCAAAATCAATCTATATTAAATTTAAAAGAAAAAATAGAATCTTTTGGATTTAAGACAGTGGTGAAAGATTTAAAAATTATTGTTAATTTTTCTGACGAAAATGAGATTTTAAAATTTTTAAAAATACTAGATTAAATATGCTTTTAGGTATATTTTGGTATAATTGCGCGTTTTATTTAGATTTATTTAGGAGTATTAATGTTTAATGATGTACATTTTTCCATCATGATAGCTACTGGTGTCATTTTTTTGCTTATGATAGCAATTTTAAATTCTATACTCTATAAACCTTTGATTAAATTTATGGATTCTAGAGATTTGACTATTAAAAATGACGAAGAAAAAATGAAAAAAAATTCTGATGATGTTTCAAATGTAGAAAATGAGTTGGAAAAAATTCATATACAAACAAGAGATGAGATTAATCAAATCAAAGCAAAAGCAGTAGAAGAAGCTAAAATAAAACAAGAAAAAGAATTATCAATAAAGAAAAAAGAATTAGAAGAACAAATGCATGTTTTTCTAAAAAGTCTAAGAGAAAAAGAAAAAGAATTAAAAGAAGAGATGCGTTTAAAAATGCCAGAATTTAAGCAAAGTTTTAAAGATAGCTTGAGTAAAATTTAAGGAAGATAAATGTTGAAAAAAATTACATTATTATCGGTGCTTCCTTTTTATGCTTTTGCAGCAGGTAATGGAAGTGGCGAGTATGATATTATCCCAAGAGCAGTTAATTTTGTTTTGTTTGCTGCTATTTTATATTATTTTATAGCAACACCTTTAAAAAATTTTTACCACGGAAGAATTGCAAAAATTGCCTCTAGGATGAATGAAATACAAGAAAAACTTATTGCAAGCAAAAATCATAAATTAGAAATGATGAAAAAACTAGATTTAGCTAAACAAGAAGCAATTAATGCAGTTGCTCTTGCAAAAAAAGAAGCAGAAATCATTACAGATAAAATAGAAGCTGAAACAAAAATGGAGATTAAGGCTTTAGAAAAAACTTATGAAGAGCATAAAGAATATGAAATAAGAAGAATGGAAAAAGAAGTTGTGCAAGCGGTTTTAGAAGAAATTTTTGAAGATCAAAGTTTACAGCTTCAGCAAAAAGAAATTTTAAATATCATGATGAAAAAGGTGTCTTGATGGAAAGTGTAATTGCAAAAACCTATGCAAAAGCTATATTAGAAAGAAAAGATTTTGAAAATTTTTATTCAAATTTATTACAACTTAGTTCAGCTTTTGCTTCTGATAAATTTGTAAGTATTTTAAATGCTTATGAGCTTAAACAAGAAAAAAAATTAGATTTTATACTTTCTTTATTAGATAATCCAAGTGATGCTTTTAAAAATTTTATGAGCTTAGTTGTTGGCAACAATAGAGAGATGTTAATTCCAAGCATTACTAAAGAATTGAGTGAACAAAAAGCATTAAAAGAAAATGAATTTTTAGGGCAAGTTTATTCAAAAGAAAAATTAAGTGAAGAAGAAATTAAAAATTTAGAAGAAAAACTTAGTCTTAAATTCAACGCAAAGATTAGATTAGATAGTAAAATAAGTGATAATGACAGTGTAAAAATTAGCTTAGATGGACTTGGTTATGAAATTTCATTTTCAATGCAAAGCTTAAAAGCTAAAATGAATGAATATATATTAAAAGCAATTTAAGGAGACTTGATGAAATTTAAAGCAGATGAAATTAGTTCTATTATAAAAGAAAGAATTGAAAAATTTGATTTTAATCTTGAAATAGAAGAAACCGGTAAGATTATTTCAGTTGCTGATGGTGTTGCTAAGGTTTATGGTCTTAAAAATGCTATGGCCGGTGAGATGGTTGAATTTGAAAATGGCGAAAAGGGAATGGTGCTTAACCTTGAAGAATCAAGTGTTGGTATTGTTATTTTAGGAAAGGGACTTGGCTTAAAAGAAGGAAGTTCTGTAAAAAGATTAAAAAAACTTCTAAAGGTTCCAGTTGGTGATGCGTTGATAGGCCGTGTTGTAAATGCTTTAGGTGAGCCAATTGATGCTAAGGGAGCGATTGAAACAAGTGAATATCGCTTTGTGGAAGAAAAAGCAAAAGGTATTATGGCTAGAAAAAGTGTTCATGAACCATTACATACGGGTATTAAAGCTATTGATGCTTTAGTTCCAATTGGTAGAGGACAAAGAGAGTTAATTATTGGTGATAGACAAACGGGTAAAACTACTGTTGCAATAGATACAATTATTAGTCAAAAAGGTAAAGATGTTATTTGTATTTATGTGGCAATTGGTCAAAAACAAAGCACAGTGGCTCAAGTAGTTAAAAAGCTTGAAGAATACGGTGCAATGGATTATAGTATAGTGGTAAATGCAGGTGCTTCAGATCCTGCTGCATTGCAATATCTTGCTCCATATACAGGTGTAACTATGGGTGAGTATTTTAGAGATAACTCAAGACATGCGTTGATTGTTTATGATGATTTGAGTAAGCATGCTGTTGCCTATCGTGAAATGTCTTTGATTTTGCGTCGTCCTCCGGGTCGTGAAGCTTATCCAGGGGATGTATTTTATTTACATTCAAGATTGCTTGAAAGAGCAAGTAAATTAAGTGATGAGCTTGGCGCAGGAAGCTTAACAGCATTACCTATTATTGAAACTCAAGCAGGAGATGTTTCAGCTTACATTCCAACCAATGTTATTTCAATTACCGATGGTCAAATTTTCTTAGAGACAGATTTGTTTAACTCAGGTATTCGTCCTGCGATTAATGTTGGTTTATCTGTGTCTCGTGTTGGTGGTGCTGCACAAATTAAAGCAACAAAACAAGTTTCAGGTACCTTAAGACTTGACTTAGCTCAATATAGAGAATTGCAAGCTTTTGCACAATTTGCAAGTGATTTAGATGAAGCAAGTAGAAAACAACTTGAGCGTGGACAAAGAATGGTTGAAGTTCTAAAGCAGCCTCCATATTCTCCGCTTTCAGCAGAGAATCAAGTTGTGATGATTTATGCAGGAACTAAAGGATATTTAGATGATATTGCAGTTTCAAAAATAGGAGAATTTGAAGCAGCCTTATATCCATTTATTGAAGCTAAATATCCAGAAATTTTTGAGCAAATTAGAACTAAAAAAGCTTTAGATAAAGATTTGGAAGAAAAATTAGCTAAAGCGTTGAGTGAGTTTAAAGCAAACCATATATAAGGTTTTTAAATGTCTAATTTAAAAGAAATAAAAAGAAAAATAAAAAGTGTCCATAATACACAAAAAACAACTAATGCAATGAAGCTTGTTTCTACTGCCAAATTAAGAAAGGCAGAAGAGGCAGCTAAAAAGTCAAAGATTTTTGCTCAAAAAATTGATGAAGTTTTATCTGAAATTGCTTTCAAGATTAATCAATACGAAGGTCTTGATGATAAACTTCCATTTTTTAGAAAAAAAGACAATATTGAAAAAATGGATATTATTTTCATTACTGCTGATAAAGGCTTGTGTGGCGGTTTTAACATTAAAACTATTAAAACAGTAAATGAAATGCTCGAAGATTGTAAAGCAAAAAAAATCAAGGTAAGATTAAGAGCTATTGGTAAAACAGGTATTGAGTATTTTAATTTTCAAAATATTGAAATTTTAGAAAAATATTTAGACACAAGCTCTAGCCCTGATTATGAAAAAGCTTGTGCTATTATTGAAAATGCAGTTGATGATTTTATAAATGAAGTTACAGATAAGGTTGTAATTGTACACAATGGCTATAAAAATATGATTTCGCAAGAAATTCGTATTAATGAATTATTACCAGTGCAAGCTATTGCGAGCAAAGAAGAACAAGAGTCTCAATCTTTAATGGATTTAGAACCTGAAGATGAAGAAATTTTAAATGATTTATTAAAAACTTATTTTGAATATAATATGTATTTTTCTTTAGTTGATTCTTTGGCGGCTGAGCATAGTGCAAGAATGCAAGCTATGGATAATGCAACCAATAATGCAAAAGCTAGAGTTAAACAACTCAATTTAGCTTATAATAAAGCAAGACAAGAATCTATTACCACCGAATTGATAGAAATTATCAGTGGTGTTGAGTCAATGAAATAAATTTAGGAGTGATGATGCAAGGTTTTATTTCTCAAGTTTTAGGACCAGTGGTTGATGTTGAATTTAAAGAATATCTTCCGCAAATTAACGAAGCTATAATTGTAAATTATGAATTAGAAGGAAAAGAATGCAAGCTAGTGCTTGAAGTAGCTGCGCATTTGGGTGATAATAAAGTAAGAACTATCGCTATGGATATGACTGATGGTCTTGTTAGGGGTTTAACGGCTGTTGCGACTGGAAACCCAATTAGCGTTCCAGTGGGTGAAAAAGTACTTGGAAGAATTTTCAATGTAACAGGTGATTTGATTGATGAGGGCGAAGAGATCAATTTTGATAAACATTGGTCAATCCATAGAGATCCACCTCCATTTGAAGAGCAAAGTACAAAAAGTGAAATTTTTGAAACAGGCATTAAGGTAGTTGATTTGTTAGCTCCTTATGCAAAAGGTGGCAAAGTAGGACTTTTTGGTGGTGCAGGTGTTGGTAAAACCGTTATTATTATGGAGTTAATCCACAATGTTGCATTTAAACATAGCGGTTATTCTGTTTTTGCAGGTGTTGGTGAAAGAACTCGCGAGGGTAATGATCTTTACAATGAAATGAAAGAAAGTAATGTTTTAGATAAAGTTGCATTATGTTATGGTCAAATGAATGAACCACCAGGAGCAAGAAATCGTATTGCTTTAACAGGTCTTACTATGGCTGAGTATTTTAGAGATGAAATGGGACTTGATGTGTTGATGTTTATTGATAATATCTTTAGATTTTCACAATCAGGTTCTGAAATGTCAGCACTTTTAGGAAGAATTCCTTCAGCTGTTGGCTATCAACCAACTTTAGCTAGCGAAATGGGTAAATTCCAAGAAAGAATTACTTCAACTAAAAAAGGTTCTATTACTTCAGTTCAAGCAGTTTATGTGCCAGCAGATGATTTAACAGACCCTGCTCCTGCAACTGTTTTTGCGCATTTAGATGCAACTACGGTTTTAAATAGATCAATTGCTGAAAAAGGTATTTATCCAGCTGTTGATCCGCTTGATTCTACTTCAAGAATGCTTGATCCACAAATTATTGGTGAAGAGCATTATAAAGTAGCTCGTGGAGTACAATCAGTACTTCAAAAATACAAAGATTTGCAAGATATTATTGCTATTTTAGGTATGGATGAATTGAGTGAAGAAGATAAATTGATCGTTGAAAGAGCAAGAAAAATTGAAAAATTCCTATCTCAACCATTCTTCGTTGCTGAAGTATTTACAGGAAGTCCTGGTAAATATATTAGTTTAGAAGATACAATAGCAGGTTTTAAAGGTATTTTAGAAGGAAAATATGACCATTTACCTGAAAATGCTTTCTATATGGTAGGTGGAATTGATGAAGTTATTGAAAAAGCAGAAAAACTTAAGGCTTAATAATGGATAATTTAATACATATAGAGGTGGTAACGCCTCTTGGTATGATTTACAATGATAATGTAAAATCTATTGTTCTTCCTGGAAGTGAAGGTGAATTTGGTGTTTTAAAAGGACATGCATCTTTAATTTCTTCTTTAAGGGCAGGGATTATAGATATTGAAAAATCAGATTCTACCCATGAGTTAGTTGCTATTGATTCAGGTCATGCAAAAGTTTCTGAAACGAAAGTAAGCGTTTTAGCAAAAGGTGCTGTGTGGGTTGGAGGAAATAGTGATAGTGAAATAGCAAAAAGATTAGCAGATGCAAAAGATTTAATCAAATCTATGAGTAGTGATAGTGTTGCTTTAGCTTCTACTTTTGCTAAGATGGATAATAATGTAAGGCAAAAATAGTGGATTTTCAATCAATTTTTCATTTTTTTGAAAATACAAGCTTAATTACTTATATTGTATTGGTTTGGCTTTCGGTGTATTTTATACTTAGTTTTAGTATTTTATTTTCAAGATTAATGCTTATTAATAAATGGATGCAAGATGAAAGTCAGGCTTTAGAAGCTTTGATGAGAGGAGAGAGGGATTTAAGCCAAAGTGCATCAATTTTAAAAAAATGTATTGAGATTGATGAAACTAAGATGAATATTTATAAAAATTCTGTTGAGAAAAAAGCCACAATTGGATTAACTTGGCTTAGTATTATTGCTTCAACCTCTCCTTTTATAGGTCTTTTTGGTACAGTTATTTCTATACTTGAAACTTTTGGTGGTTTAGAAATGCAAAATTCTTTGAGTATTATTGCGCCAAAAATTAGTGAAGCTTTGGTAGCTACAGGTTGTGGAATTTTAGTGGCAATTCCTGCATATAGTTTTCATTTGATTATCAAACGCAAAGCTTATGAACTAATTAATATTTTAGATAGTGAGATAAAAGTATTAGTAAGTTCAGCAAAGGTTTAATTGATGTTTTTAGAAGAAAAACCCGAACTAAATATTACACCTTTAGTGGATATTATGCTTGTATTGCTTGCTATTTTAATGGTAACAGCACCAAGTATTACATATGAAGAAAAAGTTCAACTTCCTCAAGGTTCACAAAAAACTTCAAGTGCTCCAAATATCAAAAGTTTAATTATAACAATTAATGCAAAAAAAGAAATTTTTATAGGAAAAGATAAATTTAATTTTTTAAGTTTTGCGGATAATATGAATGCATTAAAAGTGCAATATAATACTCAAGAAACAGTTTTCATTAGAGCGGATAAGAATTTAAAATATGATGATGTAATGAGTGTTTTAAGAACAATGAAGCATTTGGGTTTTCAAAAAGTTGCTTTGCAAACTGAGTAAAAAATGGAAGAAAATTCTACATATAATTTTAAAGCTTTTACTTATGCGATTTTAGTTTATTTTTTTGTTGTTTTTTTAGTATTTTTTAAGTTAGTCGAATATAAGCCAAAAGCTATTGAATATACTAATGATCCCAATAGTTTTATTAATATAGAACTTGGAGATAGTATAAATCAAAATCAAGTAAATATGATACAAGAGCTACAAAAGGAAAATTTGCAAAGTTTATTTGAAGAGAATCTTTTGCAAAAATACACTACAAATAAAAATGTTAATACTCAAAATGTAGAACAACAAGCTAGTGTTTTCAATGAGTTATTTGGCAAAATAGAAGACTATCAAGAAGAAAAAACTACAAAAGTACAATCTTCAATGCCATCGAAAAAACCTACTTTTACTCAAAGAGAAAAAATCAATGATTTTTCTAAGCAATTAAATGAAAATCTACAAATTAATCAAGAATTAGGACAATCTGTTATAGAACAAAAAATAGGAGTTTATGATCAATTTTTAGGTGCTGTTAGAAAACATCTTGAAGATAGATGGAGAATATACAATCCTAGTGGTAATTTAAGTATAGAAGTAGAATTTGTAATTGATAATAACGGATATTTTTATTTGTTAAGTACCACTAGTGCACATAGTGATAATTTTGATAAAAAGGCAAAAGAATTTTTACAAAATTTAGAAGGAAAATACATAACTTTACCTCCAAATGGTAAAATAAGAAAAATTAAAATGAAACTTAGTGATATAATTGAGTTTAAAACGGAGAAGTGATGAGAAAAATATTAGCGTTTTTATTTTTTTGTTCAGTATTATTTGGGCAAGATGCGACAATATCTGTTGTAAATAAAGGTATGCAATTACCTAAAATTTATATTAAAGATCAATCAAGATTGAATGATTTAGATCTTAAAAAAAGCTTTTATAATATGCTTGTTAATGATATAAAAGTGAGTTCAAATTTTGAATTAACTCAAGATGAAAAACAAGGTGATTATATTTTTTCTTATGTTTTAAATAAAAATGGTAAGCTTTTGGATATTGATGTTGAAATTTTAGCTGCAAATGAAACAAAAACGAGATTTTATGAGCAAATTCTTTCCATTGAAGAATATCCATTTTTAGCACATAGAAGTGTCGCTCAAATGAATAGAAAATTAGGTTTTGCACCGGTTGATTGGATGGATCATAAAATTTTAATAGCTAGGACTCAAGGTAATAAGCAAAGTGATATTTTGTTGGCAGATTATACTTTAACTTATCAAAAGATATTAATATCAAAAGGTTTAAATTTATTTCCCAAATGGGCAAATAAAGAACAAGATGCATTTTATTTCACTGCTTATGAAGATGAAATTCCAACACTTTATAAATATAATATGAAAAATAAAAACATCACAAAAATCATTGCTAGTAAGGGTATGATGGTTGCTTCTGATGTTAGCGATGATGGTAAAAAAATTTTACTTACTATGGCGCCAAAAGATCAGCCAGATGTGTATTTGTATGATACAGATACAAAAGATTTAAAACAGATTACAAATTATACGGGTATTGATGTTAATGGCAACTTTGTAGATGATGATAAAAAAATCGTATTTGTATCAGATCGTTTAGGTTATCCAAATATTTTTATGCAAAATTTAGATTCTAATTTAACAGAACAGGTAGTTTTTCATGGTAAAAATAATTCTTCAGTTTCTACCTATAAACATTATATGGTTTATTCTAGCAGGGAGGTAAATCAAAGTGGGGTTTTTAATCTTTATTTAATGTCAACCCAGAGTGATTATATAAGACAACTCACTGCAAATGGTAAAAATCTTTTTCCAAGATTTTCAAGTGATGGAGAAAGTGTAGTATTTATTAAATATTTAGGTTCACAAAGTGCCTTAGGAGTCATTAGAATTAATGCAAATAGGGCTTTTCATTATGGTTTAAAGGTGGGTAAAATTCAATCAATTGATTGGTAAAATATCAAAATTGTATTTTTTTTGTTATAATTAAACATGATTTTTAAATAAAAAAGGGGAAAAGCAATGAAAAAAATCATTTTTGCTTCAATTACTGCGTTTGCTGTTATTGTAAGTGGTTGTGCTACAAAAAATACTAGTGTAAGCAGTTCAAGTAGTGTAGATGGATCAAAAGGTAGTGGTGGTTCTGATAGATTTGAAAATCTTGAATCTTTAAATTCTATTGCAAATGTGTATTTTGATTTTGATAAATTTAATGTTAGAAAAGATATGCAAAAAGTTGTTGCAGATAATGCTGAAATTTTCAACAAAGAAGCCGCGAATGCTGCAATTGTAGTTGAGGGAAACTGCGATGAATGGGGAACTGATGAATATAATCAAGCTCTAGGTTTAAAAAGAGCTAAAGCTGTTAAAGAATCTTTAGTAGCTCAAGGTGTTAGCGCAGATAGAATAAGCGTAAAAAGTTATGGAGAAACTAATCCTGTATGTACTGAAAGAACAAAAGCTTGTGATGCGCAAAATCGTCGTGCAGAATTTAAATTATCAAAATAAGTTTTAAATAAATGAAAATCAAATTATTATCAGTAGCTCTTTTAGGAGCTACTTTTTTATACGCTGAAATTTCAGCATTTGATGCAGGAAAAGTAGATACAAAAACACCTTATGGCTTAACTCAAAATGAAAAATTACAATACGAAAATCAAGAACGCTTAAAAGCTTTAAATGAATATTATACTAATTTGACTAGTAAGATAAATACTGCTGTAGAAAATATAGAAGGTTTACAAAGTGTAACCGAGGGTTTAAATGCTCAATATTCTAAAGCAAATACAAAATTACTTTCACTAGAAGAAAACTATCAAAATTTTGATGCAAATATCACAAAAGAAATTCAAAATTTAAGAGCTTATGTAGAAGAAAATAGGCAAATTCAAGAAAAAAATCACCAAGAAATTCAAAAAGTATTGAGCGAAATAACAACTTTGATCAATAAAATTAATGATGATTATGTTTCTAAAGAAGATATGAACCAAACCATAACTTTTTTTCAATCGGAAATAGCTAGAGTGCAAAATCAAACAAATAATATCCAAGTTGTTCCTATTGCTAGCGAAAGCAATAAAACACAAGAAGTCATTAAAGAAACAAATACGACTTTGGAAAAAGAAATTGTTCAAGCGAAAGATGATAGTTGGAAAAAACTGCAATCTAGCGAAATTTTAAAAAAAGCTATTGATGAAACCAATAAAAATCAATTTGATGATGCAAAAGAAAAATTTGAGCATTTAATTAGTATCCATTATAAACCTGCTAGATCTACTTTTTGGCTTGGAGAGATAAGATATAAACAAAAAGATTATGCAGGCGCTTTGGGATTTTACAAAAAAAGTTCTGCTATAAGCACCAAGGGTGATTATGTGCCAAAATTACTTTATCATACGGCTATTAGCTTAGATAAAGTTGGGGATCCAAAAAGTGCTAATAAATTTTACAAAGCTTTAAAGACAGCTTATCCTGATAGTCCTGAAGCAAAAGTTTCGCCAGATAGAAAATAAAAAAAGGAGATAAAATGGCTATAGAAAAAAATAGTGTAGTTTCAATGTTTTATGAGTTAAAAGATGCAAACACAAATGAAGTTTTAGAATCAAATATTTATGCTGAACCTATTTCTTTTATTTTAGGTAAGGGTCAAATTTTAGAAGGACTAGAAGAGGAAATTCAAAAACTTGATGCCCCATGTAATGCTGATATTGTGATAAAAAAAGAAAATGCTTTGGGTGAATATGATGCAAATGCATTGCAAACTTTACCAAAAGAACAATTTGCAGGGATTGATTTGCAAGTTGGTATGGAGCTTTTTGGCGAAGGCGAAGATGGTAATACAGTAAGAGTAATTGTTAGAGAAATTACTGAGAATGAAGTTACTATTGATTATAATCATGCTTACGCAGGAAAAGACTTGTTATTTTCAATTAATATTGTAGATGTTAGAGCTGCAAGTGAAGATGAAATTTTAACAGGAATTATTGCAGGTAGCAGAAGTTGTGGATGTGGTGGTGGAGGACATCATCATGATCATCATCACGGACATGGTGGTGGTGGATGTTGTGGTGGCCACGGACATGGTGGTGGCGGTTGCTGCGGTGGACACTAATGAATAGTGCATTTATTTTCCCAGGCCAAGGCTCTCAAAGTGTTGGTATGGGGCTTAGTTTTTATGAGAATTCACTTAAAGCAAGAGAATTATTAGATTGTGCAAGTGATTATTGTAAAATTGATTTTAAAAATTTGCTTTTTAAGGAAAATGAAAATTTAAATAAAAGTGAATTTACACAAATGGCCATAGTGTTAAACTCACTAATGGCTTATGAAGCTTTAAAAGAGCAAGCTAGTATAGAAGCTAAGTATAGTTTAGGCCATTCACTAGGAGAATTTAGTGCTTTAGCGACTCAAGGTGCATTTGACTTTTTAGGTGTTATAGCACTTGTTAACAAGCGTGGCCAATTTATGCAGGAGGATTGCTCTAAAATCGAAGCTGGTATGATGGTGGTTTTAGGACTTGAAGATAAAGCAGTAGAAGAACTTTGTCAAAAGGCATTAAGTGAGCAAAAAAGTATTTTTGCAGCTAATTATAATTGTGAAGGACAGATTGTAGTAGCGGGCTTAAAGCCTGATTTAGCTTCTTATGAGAGTGAGTTTAAGAATGCAGGAGCCAAAAGAGCTATGCTTTTGAATATGAGTGTTGCAAGCCATTGTCCATTATTAAAAAATGCGTCTTTAAAACTTACAAAAGAACTAGAGCTTGTGTTAAAAGATGATTTTAAAAGTGTAGTTTCAAATGTAAATGCAAAAATATATAGTGATAAAACTCAAGCTTTAACACTTTTAAGTGAGCAACTTATAAAGCCTGTTCTTTATAAACAAAGCATTAAAACAATAGACAATGAAGTGGATTTTTATATAGAATTTGGTGCGAGCGTGTTAAAGGGCTTAAATAAAAAAATCACTCAAAAAGAAACTTATGCTTTAAGTAAAATAGAAGATATTGATGAAATTCTAAAGGTGATTAAATGAAAATAGCTATTTTAGGAGCTATGCCCGAAGAGGTTACTCCTTTACTCGAAACATTAAAAGAATATCAAACAATTGAATATGCAAATAATACTTATTATATTGCAAAATACAAAAATCATGAATTAATCATCGCTTATTCTAAGATAGGGAAAGTAAATTCCACTCTTAGCGCGACTATTATGATAGAAAAATTTAAAGCTGAACTTATGCTTTTTACAGGAGTGGCTGGTGCTTTTAATCCTAGTTTGGAAATAGGGGATTTAATCTATGCTACAAAATTAGCTCAATATGATTTAGATATTACAGCTTTTGGACATCCGCTTGGTTATGTTCCTGGTAATGAAATTTTTATAAAAACAGACGATAAGCTTAATAATCTTGCCATAGAGGTTGCTAAAGAACTTGGTGTTAAATTACAATCAGGTATTATCGCTACGGGTGATGAATTTATTTGTGATGAGAATAAAAAAGCAAAAATTAGAGAAATTTTTAATGCAGATGCTTGTGAAATGGAAGGAGCTAGTGTGGCTTTGGTATGTGATGCTTTAAAAATTCCATGTTTGGTTTTAAGATCAATGAGTGATAAGGCAGGTGAAAAAGCTGAATTTGACTTTGATGAGTTTGTAGAAAAATCCGCTAAAATTTCAGCTAATTTTGTTTTAAAAATTTGTGAGAAATTATGATAAATCTTAGCAAAAGACTAATCAGAGAAGTTGCAAAAGCAAATGCTAAGTTTTCCTTAATAGGAGATAATGATAAAGTTTTATTAGGACTTAGTGGCGGGAAAGACTCTCTAGCTCTAGCTCATCTTTTAAAGCGTATGCAAGCACATGCACCTTTTAAATTTGAACTTAAAGCAGTAACTTTAAGTTATGGCATGGGTGAAGATTACACCAAACTTCATAATCACTGTAAAGAACATGGTATTGACCATGAGGTTATTGATTCTAATATTTATGAAATTTCAGGTGATACCATTAGAAAAAATTCAAGCTTTTGTAGCTATTTTTCAAGAATGAGACGTGGTGCTTTATATACTTACGCCTTAGAAAATGGTTTTAATAAATTAGCCATAGCTCATCATTTAGATGATGCAGTAGAGAGTTTTTTTATGAATTTCATTTATAATGGTGCTCTTAGAAGTTTAGCGCCAAAATATAAAAGTAAAAGAGATATAGAAGTCATCCGTCCTTTGATTTTTGTAAGAGAAAGACAATTAAGGGAAAATGCTATTAATAATGAATTAGAAGTAATTGGTAATGAATTTTGTCCTGGTATGAAATTAAGTGAAAAAAATGTAAAATTTCCTCATGCTAGAGAAGAAGCTAAACAGCTTTTAGCAAATTTAGAAAAAGAAAATCCAAAATTATTTACGAGCTTAAAAACTGCATTTGAAAATATCCACACGGATAGTTTTTTCATGGTTAAGGATAATGACTAAACTTTTAATTATAGTTGATTATCAAAATGATTTTATCGATGGTAGCTTAGGTTTTGAAAAAGCTACCAAGATAAAAGATAATATTCTTACTCTTTTAAAAAATCATCAAGGTGATGTTGTTTTTACTTTTGATACGCATGATGAGAATTATTTAAAAACCCAAGAAGGAAAAAAACTGCCTATTTATCATTGTATTAAAGATACTTTTGGTTGGCAAATGCCAAGCGATTTTGATGTGTATTTAAAAAATGCAAAAAAAATCTTTTATAAGAATGCTTTTGGTAGTTTAGAATTGGCTAATTTTTTAAAACAAAATCATTATGAAAGTATAGAATTTTGTGGCTTAGTTTCGCATATTTGTGTATTTAGTAATATTATTTTAGCTCAAAGCGCCACGCCTAATTCTAAAATTATTTTACATAAAAATGCTACTGCAAGTTTTAATGAATCTTTAGAAAATAGTGCTTATGAAATTTTACAAGCTTATGGCATAGAGCTTTTATAGATGCAAGGCTTTATTTTGCACACTCAGAGCGTAAAAGATGAGGATTTGATTGTTTATCTTTTAAGTGCCAAAAAAGTTATTAAAAGTTATAGATTTTACGGAATGAGACATTCTAATATTCTAAATGGATATAAGATTGATTTTGAACTTGAAGAAAGTTCTAGATTTTTACCGCGCTTAAAAGATGTTTTACATATTGGATTTTCTTGGGTTTTAGATAGAGAAAAAATGTTTTTTTGGCAAGAATTTATCAGGCTTTTTTATTGGCATTTAAAAGATGTTGAGGAGATTGATAGTTTTTATTTTGAGCTTTTAGAAGATTGTGCTAAGCGTTTTGAAAAACAAGATTGCAAGCGTGTGATTGTGGATGCTTATTTAAAGATTCTAAGCTTTGAAGGACGCTTGCATAAGGATTTTATTTGCTTTTTATGTGATGAGTGTATAAAAGAAGATGTTGTATTGATAAGGGCTTTTTTGCCTGCGCATAAAAAATGTGCTTTTGGCTATGAGTTTAAAGCTAAAGATCTTGTGAGGTTTTATGAAAATTTTAATTCATCGCATTTTAGCGATGAATATATTGATAATTTATATAAAATCATTAAAGAGGGTTTTTAAGAGTAATATCATACATCATAATAGCCTCTTGTCTTAATTTTGCGATGATATTTGCACTATCAATATGTGTATTTTTTATAATAGCTTCCTTGCTATTTTTAATATCTTCAAGCAAATTTCCAAGTTGTTTTTGGGAGCTTTGTAAGCAAGTGCTTATACATTTTGGTTGTGTTTGTTGTAAAACTTGCTCGAAATTTAAACTTTGATTGTTAAGCTTTGAAGCATGTGCTGCTAGATTATTTGCACTTGTTCTAATGCCACCTAATGCTTTGTAAATCCCTTTTGAATTGATATGAGCTGCCATGAACCTTCCTTGTTTTATGGTATCTCTTCATTCATATTGCTTAGAAATTTACAAGCAAAAATCATTCCTTATTGAAAAATTCTTGCATATATTTTCGCATAATTTCTGCATCATTAATGCGATTAACACAATCTCTAAAATTTGAAGCATCTTCATAGCCTTTAGAATATTCATGTAAGTGCTTTCTAAATATGCTTATACCTTGTTCTTTGTAATGTTTTAGCATTTCTTCAAAATGCGTAAAGATGATTTTGTTTTTTAAAGTTTTATCGATTTTTTTGCCAGTTTTTACCTCGTGAAATATCCAAGGTTTTCCTATGCTTGCACGCCCTATCATCAATGCATCACAATTTGTTATTTTAAAAACTTCTTTAGCATTTTCTGTGCTAATATCGCCATTTGCAACTAAAGGAATTTTGATATTTTCTTTAGCTAAAGCTATAGCTTCATAATCAGAATTTCCACTATACATTTGTTTTCTAGTGCGACCATGCATACTGATAAAATCTACCCCAGCATTTTCACATGCTTTAGCAATGGTAATAGGATCTTTTTTTTCAAACCCTAATCTTACTTTGACACTAGTTAGCTTTTTATTGCTTGTTTTTTTGATAAGTTCTAAAATTCTTTGCAATTTATCAAGATCTTGCAAAAGAGCACTACCTGCACATTGTTTTATAACTTTACTTACAGGACAGCCGCAATTAAAATCAATCCCATCTATAAAATCAAAACGATTTAATATTTCTACCGCTCTTTGAATCACACTTTCATCCGAGCCTGCAATTTGAACTATATAAGGATTCTCAAGTTCAGCTTTTTCCAACATTTTAAGAGTTTTTGAGCTTTCATACACTAAAGCATTAGAACTTATCATCTCACTAATTGTTACATCAGCCCCAAATTGCTTAACTAAATTTCTCAAAGGCAAGTCTGAAAAACCTGCCATAGGAGCTAAAAACAAAGGTTTTTTACTAAAATCTATCATTGTATAAATTTTTCAAGTTCTATTTTTTTATTATGTTCTCTTAAAAAGAGCAAGAGTCTAAAATCCTTATGTTCGTTTTGATCATTTCCTAATTCATTAAGCAATTCATCATACATACCAAATTCTGCTAAAGTATAAAGATAAGCTCTTAAAGCTTGAGAATGACTATCTTTTAACTTTTTAAATAAAGCAATTAATATTTGAGGCTCTATTTTTTTACAAAGTATTTTTGTGCATTGTAAATATGATTTATCATCTAAGGTATTCATGCTAAGCAAAACTTCGATTTCAGCATGATTTAATTCCAAATTTTCTTTTTCAAATCTATCCAAAAGTAATAAAATATCATCTTGATTTTTTTGTATTTTTAGTGTTTTAATTTGGCTATAAGGTGCATTATCTAATACCATTTTATAAGCAAAATTTTCTAATTCATTTGTCAGAGTTTCTTTGTTTTTAATAAAAGAAAAAGCATAGTCGCTATCTTTTTGGAAATGATTTTTTTCATTTAAAATGAAAATTTCATTATGTGGATCGAGTTTGTATTTTTTTAATTCCACAAATTCCTTTTTGTCTAACTGCTCTAAAATATTTATAATATCATCTATTTTTGTATTTTGATTTTTTTCTTTAAAATAAAGAGCTTGAGTGTTTTTGGCTATATCTTGAAATTCTTGAGTTTTAAATTTAATTTTACTTATTTTTTTCAAAAATACATCAATTAAAAAATTTTCATAATTTTTGCTATCTTTAATAAGATTTTTGTATTGTAAATGTTTTAAAAAGCCATAAAAACTCATATGCAATAAAGCTAAAACCATCAAAATAAATGCAGGTAAAATTACCCACAAGCTGATAGGTAAATTTAGCTCAAAAGTAGAAATTGTGAAAGTGTAATTTCCCAAATTTAGATTATAAACTAAGGCTGCTACGATTAAAAGATAAACTAAACTTGCAAAGAAAAATAATTTTACTTTCATAATTCTTTCCTTTTTTCTAAGTTTTCACGACAATTTATACAATATTTTGCGTGAGGTTTTACTTTGAGTCTTTCAGGATGTATATCTTCATCACAATACTCACAAATTCCATAAGTATTGTTATCTATTTTGCTTAATGAATGTTTAATTTCTTCTAATTCTGTTTTTAAATTTTCATTGATTTTTAAGTCAATATGTGAGCTGTTGTCAATTTGCTGTAAATCAACTTCATCTCTTGGTTCACTATCTTGCAGATCATGGATATTGTCTATATTACCTTGAAGTTCTTGTAAAATTTCTTTTTGTCTTTGAAGTAATATATTTTTAAATTCTTCAAGATTTAACTCTTGCATAAATGCTCCTATTTGTGGTATGGATGATTTGTATTAATGCAAAATGCACGATAAATTTGTTCTAAAAGCATAGTTTTAGCAAATTTATGCACTAAAGTCATTTTGCTAAGAGCTATGCTTGTATGCATTTGTGCGATGAATTCTTTTTCAAGGCCATAAGCGCCACCTATAAAAAAAGAAATTTCATTTTTATCTTGTAATAATTTAGCAAATTCTACACTTGTAAGCTCTCTACCCTTTTCATCTAAAGCTATGCAAAAACCTTTTTTATAAGGATTTAGCGCGTTTGTATAAGATTTTTTTGCTTCTATGGTATTGGTATTTTGTGCTAAATTAATTTTATTGTTAAAAATACAAATATCATTAAAATTGCAAAATTTTTTGATGAGCTTGGTGTAGTGCTCATCTATTTTACTAAATTCATTATTATTGTTTTTTTGAATGCTTAAAAGATTAATATGCATTTTTAATTTTTAGAAAAAAATCTTAAAAAATCTGCTATAAATTTTTTATGTTCATTTCTTTCTACAATAGCATCAATCAATCCATGTTCAAGTAAAAATTCGGCCTTTTGAAAGCCTTCTGGTAAATCAGCACCTATAGTTTGTTTGATAACTCTAGCTCCTGCAAAGCCTACTAGGGCACCAGGTTCAGCCATAATGATATCTCCAAGCCAAGCAAACGATGCACTCACCCCACCCATAGTTGGATCAGTTAAGACAGAAATATAGGGAAGCTTTTCTTCTGATAATAGCTTTAATGCTGCACTTGTTTTGCTCATTTGCATTAAAGAATAAGTGCTTTCTTGCATTCTAGCTCCACCACTTGCGCTCACTATAACAACAGGAGTTTTTTTCTCAATTGCCCTTTCAATAGCTCTAAGAATTTTTTCACCTTCTACTGAGCCCAAACTTCCACCCATGAAAGAAAAATCAAAAACAACTAATTGAGTTTTAATGCCATCTATATTGCACTCGCCACTTATTATAGCGCTTTTTCTTCCTGTTTTTTCTTCATTTTCTGCCAATCTTTTTTTATATGATTTACTATCAACAAATTTAAGCGGATCAATCGCATGTAAATCTTTATCCATTTCTACAAAAGTATCTTCATCACTAAGTAGCTCGATGCGTTTTAAAGGATTTAATCTCATATGAAAATTACATTTAGGACAAACATTATAACAAGTTTCTATTTCTTTATAATACATTAACGCATGACAAGAATTACATTTTACCCAGTGATTTGGAGCTTCGCTTGGAGCGGCTTGTTTGCGTCTTATGCTAGAAAAAATATCTAAAAAATTCATTATCTCTACCTAAAATAAAATTTCAAAATTATAGCAAGATTTTAGTATTTTTAAAATCTTGCACCCAACATAAACTCGAATTTGCTTAAGTCGTCTTTTGAATTGGTGTTAAATGGTTTAGCAAAAACTAAATTTAAAGCACCTAGTGGGGTTAGCCACTCAAAGCCAACACCTGTGCTCCATCTTTGAATTTGACTTAAAGAACTCTCACCTATGGCACCATAGTCAAAAAACACACTTCCTCTTAGTTTGATTCTATCAAAGATTGGAAAACTAAGCTCTACAGAATTTGCAAAAGCCACTGTACCACCTGTTTCATCACCCCATTTGTTTTTAGGACTCACGCTTCTTCTATCAAAACCTCTAATAGTTCCTATGCCTCCAAGGTATAATTTTTCATTGATAGGTAAATAACCTTGATCCCATACCTTATAAAAACTTGCTTTATAGCGATAAATCAAATCCCAACCTATAAATTCTTCTAAGCCTTGATAATAATTAAATTTAGTAGTAGAGCTTATAAATTCTTGATCTCCACCTAAGCCTGCATATTCAAGTGAGGTTGAAGCGATAAAACCTGATCTTGGTAGATAATAATCATCTGTATTGTTAAATACTATTGAAGGAGTGATAGAGCTTTTGTAAGTTTTACCAAGTTTATATCCTTGAGCGATTAAGCGATCACTCAAATGATAAATATCACTTTGCTCAAGATTGTAAGTTAAATCTATACTTGTATATCTTCCCAAAGTTTTACCAACACTTATATCAAAACCATAGTTTCTCTCATCATAACTATCCCATTCTAAACGATCTGAATATAATGATCCTCCAAGAGAATAATCACTATCATTTACTCTAGGATTTCTTAAAGATATTCTACCTGAAAGTGTATCATCGCCTTTGTCTATACTTACACTTCCCTTCATGCCAGAGCCTAAGATATTTGCATCAGATAATGAAGCACTAAGTAAAATTCCATCACTAGTTCCATAACCAATACCACCTGAAATAGCTCCAGTTGAAGCTTCTTTGACTTCTACTATCAAATCAATATGTGTATCATCTACTCTTTGTTCTTTAATATCTACATTTTCAAAATATGCAGTTCTTCTTAGAGCATTTCTTGAGTCTATTAAATCAGTTCTATTATAAAGATTGCCTTCGGTTAGATAAAGCTCTCTACGAATAACCCTATCAACTGTTTTAGTATTACCTGAAATTTCAACATTTCTAACATATACTTTTTCATTAGGTATGACTTTAAAAATAATCATAGCTTCATGGTTTTCTTTATCTTTTTGTATATCAGGTATAACCTGTACAAAAGCATAACCCAAATCAGCTGTCTTTGTTTCTATAGTTTTTATATCTTCTCTTAGTTTTTCTATATTAACTATTTTTCCAACACTTAATTTTAAATCATTTGCTAAAGCTTCATTTTCTTCATCACTAAAAATAGGATTAAAAATTTTAATCCCTTTAACTTTATAAACCTCACCCTCGTTGATAAAATAAGTTAAATCAGCTTGATAAGTATCTGTATAAGTATTTAAAAAAGCAGGAGATACGCTCACATCAAGATAACCTTCTTTTAAATATACATCTGAAATTCTTGAGCTATCATTTGCAAGATCAAAGATTTTAAGCTTACCATCATTAAAGCCCCACATCCAGCCTAGGGCTTCTCTTTGTTTATTTGCTACCGCAGGTTCAATATCTGAATAACTTAAATTTTTTGCACCACTTAAATGTACTTTTTCTATGATGATATTTTCCCCACGATTTACAACAAAAGTAAGTTTTAATGAGCTTGAATTACTTAATTTTTCATCTTTGATTTCTACAACAGTATCATAAAAACCTTTGGCTTGATAAAAAAGTTTGATTTTTTCAGCTGCGTCTTTAGCTGAATTTTCATCATATAAAATTCCAGGTTTTAAACCAACAAGACTTTCTATTTGTTTTCTATCATTACTTGCTATACCTTGAATGTCTATTTTTCCAATGGAAGGTTTTTCTATTACTTTAAAAATTAGCACCCCATTTTTTTCTTCTACTACTATATCTTTAAAATAATTTCTATCAAAAAGGTTTTTAATTGCTGTATCTATACTAGCAGGATCGATTTTTTGTCCTATTTTTAATTTAGAAATCGCAATAGCACTTTCTTTAGAAAGTTGCGATAAGCCTTCAAATTTTATATCTTTAATCGTAGCTGCACATAAAGAACTTGAGAGTGCAAAGAAAACAAACCATTTTTTCATCATTTTACCTAAATTTTTATATACAAAATCGTTATAATACCAAAATATTTTTAACTAATGCTTTTTAAGGAAAATTTATGAAAGTAGGTATAATCGGACTTGGCTTAATAGGTGGATCTTTGGGCCTTAGCTTGAGAGAGAATAAATTAATAGATTTAGTTTGCGGATATGATATAAACAAAGAATTTGAACAAATCGCGCTAGAGCGAAAATTAATAGATAAAATTGTTTCATTTGAAGAGTTAAAAAAATGTGATGTAATTTTTTTAGCTATCCCTGTAAGAGCTATTGTAAAAATTTTAAAAGAATTTCAAGATATTTCTAAAGATTGCACTATCATTGAGCTTGGAAGTACAAAAGAAGAAATTATTAAAAATTTACCATCTGATTTACAAAGTCAATTTATCGCAGCTCATCCTATGGCAGGAACAGAAAATAGCGGTCCAAATGCAGCTATAAAAGACTTATATAAAAATGCAGTTTGTGTTTTATGTGATGTGCAAAATGCTGATCATATTCATCAAAAAAGGGCTATAGAAATTTTTTCAGATTTAGGAATGAAGCTTGTATTTATGGATAGTATCGCGCATGATCATCATGCTTCTATCATTTCACACTTACCGCATGTGATTAGTTTTTCCTTGGCAAATTTTGTGATGAAAGAAGAAAATAAAAAAAATATAGCCCACCTAGGAGGTCCTTCTTTTAAAGATATGTGTAGAATTGCAAAATCAAACCCTCAAATGTGGAGCGGTATTTTTGAACAAAACAAACAAAATTTATTAAATTCTATTGATTTATTTCAAAAAGAATTACAAGAGTGTAAAAAAATGATAGAAAAATGTGATATAAATGAACTTGAAGCTTGGATTAAAAGTGCAAATAAGTTAAGAGAAATTCTATAAAATTTTTTATAATTTACTCTTAATTTGCTAAAGCATAATATATTTTTACAAAAATTATACAATGAAAGTGGAGAATATGGTTTTTACGCGTAAAAGATCAAATAAAAAATGGATTTTTCTAGTTTTTTTAATACTTTTAGCCTTTGGGGTTTTTGTGTTAAATACAAAGCTGTTTGAAAAAAATCCTCCATTAATCCAAACAAAATCAGATATTATTTATAGCAATTTAACAGATCCTATATCTATAGAAATAAGCGATGAAAGCGTTTTAAAAGATGTTAAAGTCACACTATTTAAAGCAAATGAATTAAATGGTGAAATGCTTGTTAATGAACATGTTAAAGGTAATAAAAAAAGTGTCCATTTTGATTTAAAACTACCAAAACCAGCTTATAAAGAAAATGTTGATTCTTATAAGCTTGTAATAGAAGCAAGTGATAGTAGTTTTTGGAATTTCTTTTTAGGAAATCAAGCGCTTAAAGAAGTGAAAGTTATCATTGATACCAAAAAACCATTTGTAGAAATTTTAGACAATTCTTATCAAATCGAACAAGGTGGAGTAGGTAGTGTGGTATTTAAAGCAAGTGATGAGAATTTACAAGAAGTTTATGTCACAACTGATAAAGACAAAATTTTTAAAGCAACTCCTTATGTGAAAGAAGGATATTATGCTGCTTTGATTCCTTGGGAGGCAACCGATGAGCATTTTAGAGCTTATGTAGTAGCAGTAGATAAAGCAGGTAATGTAAACAAACAAAGAATTAGATATTATTTTACCAATAAAAAATACCGTGTATCAAATATAAAAGTAAGTGATAGATTTTTAGATGGAAAGATTGAATTTTTAGCACAAAAATATGCTCCAAAAGACAGAGAGTTAAGCAGGCTAGAAAAATTTAAATTTGTTAATGAGGACTTAAGAGCTTCTAATGAAGTTATCATTCATGATATTACGAGTAAAGTTCCTGATACTATGATTAATAATTTTAAAGTCAATCTTTTCAAGCCTTTAAAAAATGGCCAAAAAGTAGCTGATTATGCTGATCATAGGTTTTATTCTTATAATAATCAAGCATTTAGTAGCTCTTATCACATGGGGCTTGATTTAGCAAGTGTAAAAGAAGCGCCTATCATTAGCAATAATGATGGTGAAGTGGTATTTGTACAAGAAAATGGAATTTATGGACTAAATATTATTATTTATCATGGTTTTGGGATTTATACTCTTTATGGACATTGCACTAATGTGGATGTAAATGTGGGCGATAGAGTTAGAGCAGGTGATGTTATAGGCACTACAGGTACTACAGGCTTAGCGCTTGGAGATCATGTGCATTTTGGTGTTTTGGTGCAAGGTGTTGAAGTGCGTCCTGAGCAATGGCAAGATGCAAAATGGATAAAAGAAAATATCTATAATGTATTAGAATCAAGCAAAAAAAGAATTTTGAGTGAATAAAAATGAATCAAACAACAATAGCAAAAGAAGTTAAAGGTGTTGGTATAGGTTTGCACAAGGGTGAGCCTATTAGTATAAAATTAGAGCCATTAGAAGCTGGTAGTGGTATAGTGTTTTATAGAAGTGATTTGGGAATTTCTTATGAAGCAAAGCCTGAAAATGTCATCGATACACAAATGGCTACTGTAATAGGCGATCATAGGGGTTATGTTTCTACTATAGAACATTTAATGAGCGCAATTAATGCTTATGGTATTGATAATGTGCGTATAGTTTTAGACGCAAACGAAGCTCCTGTAATGGATGGTAGCAGTATAGGTTTTTGTATGATGCTTGAAGAAGCAGGTATAAAAGAGCTTGATGCGGCAAAAAAAATTTTAGTGATTAAAAAAAGTGTAGAAGTAAAAGAAGGCAATAAATTTGTGCGTTTAAGTCCTACGGATATGCCTATTATAAACTATACAATCGAATTTGATAATCCTATTATAGGCAAACAAAATTATTGTTTTGAATTTAGCAAACAAAACTACATAGAGCAAATAGCAAGAGCAAGAACTTTTGGATTTTTAAAAGATGTTCAAGCTTTAAGAGCTATGAATTTAGGTCTTGGTGGAAGCCTAGAAAATGCTGTTGTGATTGATGATAATCGTATTTTAAATCCTGAAGGTTTGCGCTTTAAGGATGAATTTGTGCGTCATAAAATTTTAGACGCTATTGGGGATTTAACCTTGCTTGGATGTAGAGTTTTTGGAGATTATACTTCTTATGCAGGTTCACACAAGCTTAATCATCTTTTAACTAAAGAACTTTTAAAAGATCCTAGTACCTATGAAGTGGTAAGCTTAGAAAAAAGCACACATAAGGTTTACGAAAAGGTTTTTGCATAAAAAAGGTTACTTTGCTTTTAAATGCCATAGCAAAACCTTTAATGCTTGGTATTTATGAAAATGATTTATTGTTAAATACCATTGAAAGTGATTTAAAAGTTAGCGAGGTTTTACCAAAAATATTGCAAGAATTACTTTCACAATATGAGTTTGAAAAGCTTATTTATGTACATGGGCCAGGTTCTTACATGGGTATAAAGATTTCTTATGTTTCTTTTGAGACATTAGCCATAGTCAAAAACATTCCTTTAAAAGCAATCGGTGCTTTTGAGTTAAATAACAACACTCCTATACCTGCAAACAAACATTTATGTTTTGTAAAAAAAGACAATGGTGAAATTATTTTAGAGAAGACACAAGCAGGAAGTTTTTTTATGCCTCAAAGTTTAAAAGGTTTAAATTTAAGCAAAGAAAATACACCTTTTTATGTTTTAGATGCAATTAATTAAGGTAAAAAATGAAAATTTTAGTTCCTGCGACAAGTGCAAATTTAGGTCCTGGTTTTGATTGTTTGGGCTTGAGTTTAAAACATTTTAATCAAACTATAGTTGAAAAATCTAAATTTTTTAGTATTAACATACATGGAGAAGGTGAAAATAATATCTATCTTAAAAAAAATAATACTTTTGTTAATATTTTTTATGAAATTTATCAAAGACTTAGCGGTAAAAAAGATAATTTTCGTTTTGTTTTTCAAAATAATATCCCTTTAGCAAGAGGTATGGGAAGTTCTTCTGCTGTAATAATTGGAGCTATTGCTTGTGCTTATGAATTAAGCGGATTTAAAGCAGATAAAAATATCATTTTAAATGAAGCTTTAAAATATGAAAATCATCCAGATAACATAGCTCCAGCAGCTCTTGGAGGTTTTGTGTGTGCATTAAATCACAATCAAAAAGTCTTAGCTATAAAAAAAGAAGTAGATAAAGACTTACAAGCTGTTATAACTATACCAAATGTAGCGATGAATACTCAAAAATCAAGAACAGTTTTAGCTAAAAAAATTAATCTAGAAGATGCTGTTTTTAATCTTTGTCATGCTTCATTTTTAACAGCTTGTTTTTTAGAAAAAAAATATGACATGTTGAAATATGCAAGTTTAGACAAACTTCATCAAAATCAAAGAATGAAACTTTTACCTGAGCTTTTTGAAGTACAAAAATTAGCTTTAGATAATAATGCTCTCATGAGCACGCTTTCAGGCTCAGGTTCGAGTTTTTTCACTCTAGCTTATAAAGATGATGCTAAACAAATCAAAGAAAAAATCAAAAATAAATTTGCTAAATTTAGAGTTGAGCTTTTAGAATTTGATGATGAGGGCTTTAAAATTTGCTAAAAATTCCAAAAAAAAGATATAATTTTGAAAAACCATATACCCATTAGAATGTGCATTGTTTGCAAAGGTCGTTATGAAAAGCAAAGTTTGCATCAATTTCAAATAAAAAATTCTCAAATTATCACTAAAGTGGAATTTGGTAGGAGTTTATATATTTGTAATCCATGTTTTGAAAAAGATGAAAAAACATTGCAAAAGGCTTTTATGAGAGCTTGCAAAGGCAATTTTTATGGCAGTATAAATCAGCAGGATTTAAAGGAGATATTTTTTAATGACAGATGTAAAGATTAGCGAAATCGCTCAAGAGTTAGGATATACTAGTAAAGAAATTATAGAAAAAGCCAATGAAATAGGCTTAGAGGATATAAAATCCCCTAACAAAAAAGTATCTTCTGAAATCGCAGAAGCGATTTATCAATATGTACAATCAGGTGAAATACTAGATGTGGTAAAAAAAGTGGCAAAGCCTAAAAAAGAAAGTGCGACTAACAAAACTACTACTAAAAAAGAAGAAAACAAAAAAGAAGAGAAAAAAACTACTAAAAAAGAAACAAAAACTCCTGTTAAAACAACAAATGAAAAGAAAGAAGAAAGTAAAAAAGAAGAAAAGCAACCTGAAAATCCTATTAAAAATGAAGCATTAGAGGAAAAAAAAGAAGAAATTAAATTCGATGAAAAACTAGGCTCTAATTTAAATTTAGCTAAAAGAAGAGGTTTAGTTATCGTTAAAAAGAAAAAAGAAGAAAGCAAAGAAAACCAAACAAACAATGGAGAAAAATCTAATATACAAAATACTCAAGGCTTGAGCCTTAGTATGATTTTTTCAAATTCAGATGAGAATTTAAAAAGAAAGAAAAAAGAAAAGAAAAATCATCCTGCGACAAGTAAAAAAGAAAACACTACTAAAATGGATCTTTTAGGAGATAAAGACTTTGCTGATATTTCTTTAGAAGATGACGATATGGTAGTTTTACCTGATTTTAGTGTAAAAGAAAACAAACCAGCACAACCATCAAACAAAAAACAACCAAATATTTTAAAGCAATCTTTAAATAACTCTATCAACCCATTTGGCGAGGGTGGTATACAAAGAAGAAGTCGTAAAAAACCACCTAAAAAGGTAGAGAAAAAAGAAAGTGAAGCTATAACAAGTGTAAGCATACCTAAAGAAATTCGTGTGTATGAATTTGCTGAAAAACTTGGTAAAAACACCGGAGAAGTTATCTCTAAACTTTTCATGCTTGGTATGATGACAACTAAAAATGACTTTTTAGATGAGGATGCTATAGAAATTCTTGCTGCTGAATTTGGAGTGGAGATTAATATCATTGATGAGGCTGATGAGTTTGATTATGTAAAAGATTATGATGAAAATCAAACAGAAGAAAATTTAAGCCAAAGAGCTCCGGTTATTACTATTATGGGGCATGTTGATCATGGTAAGACTTCTTTGCTTGATTATATAAGAAAATCACGCATTGCAAGTGGCGAAGCAGGTGGGATTACTCAGCATGTGGGCGCTTATATGGTGGAAAAAAATGGTAGAAAAATCACTTTTATCGATACTCCAGGCCATGAGGCATTTACTGCTATGCGTGCAAGGGGAGCTAGTATAACGGATATTGTTATTATCGTAGTAGCTGCAGATGATGGGGTAAAACCACAAACTAAAGAGGCGATCAATCATGCAAAAGCAGCTAATGTGCCTATCATCATTGCTATTAATAAAATGGATAAAGAAAACGCAAATCCTGACATGGTAAAAACCCAACTAGCAGAAATGGACATCATGCCAGTAGAATGGGGTGGAAGCCATGAATTTGTGCCAGTTTCAGCTAAAAAAGGTGATGGTATAGAGGATTTACTTGAAATTGTATTATTACAAGCTGATATTTTAGAGCTTAAAGCAAATCCAAAAGCCCATGCTAAAGCAAGTATTATAGAATCTTCAGTGCAAAAAGGTAGAGGTCCTGTGGCTACTATCATCGTGCAAAATGGTACTTTAAGGGTAGGAAATACAGTCGTAGCAGGGGAAGCTTATGGTAAAGTGCGTGCTATGAGTGATGATCAAGGCAAAGCTTTAAAAGAAATAGGTCCAGGTGAGTGCGGGGTGATCATAGGTCTTAGTGAAGTAGCCGATGCAGGAGAAACTTTAATAGCTGTAGATAGCGATAAGCAAGCAAGAGAATATGCTAATAAACGCCATGAATACAATCGTCAAAAAGAACTAAGCAAATCCACTAAAGTAAGTATAGATGAGCTTGGTGCAAAAATCAAAGAAGGTAATTTAAAAGCCCTTCCTGTGATCTTAAAAGCAGATGTGCAAGGTTCACTTGAAGCGATTAAGGCTAGTTTAGAAAAACTTAAAAACGATGAGATTAAGGTTAATATCATCCATAGTGGAGTAGGTGGGATTACTCAAAGTGATATAGAGCTTGCAAGTGCGAGTGAAAACTCTATCGTTTTAGGCTTTAATATACGCCCAACTGGTGAGATTAAAGAGCGTGCCAAAGATAAAGGCGTAGAGATAAAAACTTATAATGTTATTTACAATTTGCTTGATGATGTAAAAGCCTTACTAGGCGGTATGATGAGTCCTATTATCTCCGAAGAGCAACTTGGTCAAGCTGAAATTCGCCAAGTGATCAATGTGCCAAAATTAGGCCAAATCGCAGGTTGTATGGTGACAGAAGGCACGATCAATCGTGGCGCGAAAATCAGGCTCATTAGAGATGGGGTTGTGGTATTTGAAGGTAATGTAAGCTCGCTCAAACGCTTTAAAGATGATGTAAGAGAAGTTGCAAAAGGCTATGAATGCGGTGTAGGCATAGAAGGTTGTAATGATATGAGAGTGGGGGATTATATAGAAAGTTACAAAGAAGTTGAGGAACAAGTAAGCCTATGAACCCAGCCGAAATCAAAAAGCTACGCACAGAAAGCATTTTAAAAGAACTTATACCAGAAGCTTTAGCAAATTTAGACAACGAAGCTTTAAAAAATTTGTGCGTAGTGGATGTAGAGTGTAAAAAAGGCAGATACGATGCTTTTGTGTATTTAGATAAAATGTTTTTTAATACCCAAGAGCAAGAAATCATACTCAACCAACTCAAAAAAGCCGCCCGTGCTTTGCAAAATTACTGCATGAGCGAGCAAGGGTGGTATAGATGTCCGAATTTTCACTTTAAATTTGATGATAGATTAGAGTATCAAAATCATATGGATGCTTTATTTGAAAAAATCAAAAAGGAACAAAATGAATCTTGAAGCACTTTGTAAAGAAGCAGGGCTTAGCTTTTATGATGATGAGCTAGTAAGTGAAAATGGTAGAAAGATTTATAGAATTTATGTGCAAAAAGAAGGTGGAGTAAATCTTGATGATTGTGCTAAGCTTAGTGAGATTTTATCGCCTATTTTTGATGTAGAGCCACCTGTGAGTGGGGAGTATTTTTTAGAAGTATCAAGCTGTGGGCTTGAGAGAAAACTTAGTAAAATAGAGCATTTTGCAAAAAGCATTAACGAACTTGTAAAAATCACAACTAGTGAAAAAGAAAAAATCGAAGCAAAAATCATCGCCGTAGATGATGAAAATATCACTTTAGAAAATTTAGAAACTCAAGAAAAAACTACTATAAATTTTAGCGATATAAGAAAAGCTAAAACTTTCATACAATGGTAAAAATTTAGAAATCTAAATTTTTACTTATCTTTTGTATAATTAAATTTAAATACAAAAACAAAAAGGCGTATAATGCTTGAAAATAAATATGATTATAATATAAGCAAAAAAGATAAAAATGGCAATGTGTATTATCATTTTCCAAAAGATGAAGATGAATTTAAAGAAGCAGTTGTAAAAAATGGCGGCATGAGTGTATATGTTTATCAAGATGATAAATTAATAGATGAATTTCATACAAAAAGTCAAGGTTATAAATGGACTTCGCCTGTTTTTAATTATTTAAAAACTATGCATAAAGATAGTGAATATTTTTATAGATATTATAAAAATTGTAAATTTTTTGCAATTGTGGATTAAAGGAAAATAGTATGAATGTTGTTGAATTTCACTTTTCAAATGGAAATAAAATACAAGCACAAATAGAAAACTCAAACGAAAAAATTTTTAGAATATTTTTGGAAAAAAGATTAAAGACTGTTAATCAATATATCAATACAGCAAAATATGCAATTAAAGAATGCAAAAGATTAAATATTGTTAATAGAGATGATTTTGATACATTTCAAATAAACTCTATGGAAGTTTTAATAAATTTGTCATTTGAACTGAAAGATGGATTATTACAAGAATATAATTTTAAGAGCGGAAAAGGTTGTCCGCATGCTTGCATTAATTCTCACTATTTGGAATTTGTAAAATATGTCAATGCTTATAAAAATTATGTTTCAAAAGATATGGTTAAGTATTTGAAAACAAGAGGCGGCGAGAAAGAATTTAAAGTAGAAATAAAAAATCAAAAGATAAAAGTTATAACGAGTGCTGATGCTGTTGGGCTATATTCTTTAAATAGGTTTTTAGAATATAGTGTTTTAAGTAAAAATGAAGATGATTTATATGCTAAACCATTATTTGGAGATATATTAAGTAGCTCAAATCTTAGTGTAGTTAAGCAAAGTGAAAATGAAAAATTTTACAAAGAGCATTTTTTGAAAATGAAAAAAACACCAAATGAAAATCAAAATCCACCTTTAAATCAAATTCTTTATGGACCTCCAGGGACAGGAAAAACTTATCATACTATAGATAAAGCTTTGGAGATATTGGGTGAAAATTTAGCAAATAAAGATAGAGATGAGAAAAAAGCAAAATTTGATGAATATGTAAAAAATAGGCAAATAGTTTTTACTACTTTTCATCAAAGCTATGGATATGAAGAATTTGTAGAAGGTATAAAGCCTCATATAGATAGCAAAGAAAATTCTAAGGAAGTAGAATACGAAATAAAAGACGGAATTTTTAAAGAACTTTGTAAAAAAGCTTTGGATAATTATGAGAATAGTATCTTAAATATAGATGAGTTAAATAAAAAAATAGAATTAAAGGAAAAAGTTGAAAATTTTTTAAATTGGCTTTTGGAAACAAATGAGCCTATTGGTAAAACAAAGGGTGGAAATTTCTTTGTTGTTGATATCAATGATAAAACGGTTATGATTTATAGTGAAGGAGTAGAGAGATTTGATGGAAATTTTAATTTAAGTATATCTATATTTATGGAATTATTAAAACACAAAGATGAATTTAATAATGCCGCTGAAATGTTTAAAAAAGTATTTGATAGAGATTATGCCGATAGAACTCATACTTATTATTTTAATTTAGTGAAAAAATTTAAAGCATATGAAAAACAATCAACTGCAAAGAATGAAAATAAGAAAAACAACGATAATTCTTTAAAACCTTATATAATAATCATAGATGAGATTAATCGTGGTAATGTAAGTAAGATTTTTGGTGAGCTTATCACTTTAATAGAACCTAGCAAAAGAATAGGTAAAGAAGAAGAGTTAAAGGTAACTTTGCCTTATAGTAAAGATGAATTTGGAGTGCCTAAAAATGTTTATATCATAGGCACTATGAATACAGCTGATAGAAGTATAACTTCACTTGATACAGCTTTGCGAAGACGCTTTGAATTTATCGAGATGATACCTAAACCTAATGTTTTGTCAGATAATTGCGAAGGTGTTAATTTGCAAGAATTATTAAAAGCTATTAATACTCGCATAGAATACTTGCTAGATAGAGAAAAGACTATAGGACATGCATTTTTTATAGGCATTGAGAATTTAGAGAAATTAAAAAATGTTTTTCAAAATAAAATCATCCCATTATTGCAAGAGTATTTTTATAATGATTATGCTTTGATTGACGCAGTTTTAAATAAAAATGGTATGTTGGAAAATGTTATTGTTGAAAATAAAGATTATTTAAAAAATATGACAGAATTTATAGAAAGTGATAAGGTTATTTATAAGTTTAGTGATAGTCAAAAATGGGATGAAGCTACTTTTAAAAAAATATATGAATAATGAAAACAATTAACACCTTTTCTATCATCGAATACCAAGATTTTTCTAAAGAAGATTTAAAAGAAATTTTCAAAGAAAAAGCTGAAATATTTTATAAAGAGCTAGAAGACTTTGCAAAAAATAATGAAAGTCTTCTAGGCTTTAAAAACAAAAATACCTTAAAAGCTAAAAATTATATCGGCATTATACAGACTAAAAGCGGTGTTTTAGAGATCTTACCAAAATGTACAAATTTGGATAGCTATAAAAAAGAAGATAAATCCTCAAATTATGATAAAGAAAAATTAAAAAAATACTACGAATTAGAAAATATCTCTAAAAATGATGATTTTTATAAAAAAGATTGTGAGATTAATCCTAGTATTCTTTTAATCAACATGCTAAAAACCTTAAAAAATTCTCCCTTTAAAAAGTCTCAAATTTCATCTTTGCAAATTGCTAAAATGCCTTTGTTTGAAGTATTTATCACGATGTTTTTAGATGAATTTGATAGTGTGCATAAAAAAGGTTTGATGAGATCTTATGTAAGTAGCGAAGAAAACAGAGCTTTCTTAAAAGGAAAATTACTATTCAATGAGCATATAAAATCAAATTTAATACACAAAGAAAGATTTTTCACAAGTAGCGATGAATTTGTTTTAGACATAGCACCAAATCGTTTGATAAAATCAACATTAAATTTTTTAAAATCCAAAACAAGCTTGAATAAATTTAAAATCATCAAAGCTATGCAAATGCTTGATGAGGTAGAATTTTCTACAAATTATGAAAAAGATTTTAGTTTTAAAATTTCAAGACATTTTGATTATTATGAAAATATACTTTCTTGGTGTAAGATATTTTTACAAAATCAAAGCTTTGCTCCATATAAAGGTAAAAACGAAGCCTTTGCTTTACTTTTTCCTATGGAAAAACTTTTTGAAAACTACGTGGCTTATATGTTTAAACTTGCTAATCCTAGTAAAAATATAAAAGCCCAAAGTCATGGAAAGTATCTAATTTCAAAAAATGATGAAAAATGTTTTATGTTAAAGCCTGATTTATATATAGAAAATAAAATGATATTAGATACCAAATGGAAAATTCCAGATGATAACGAAGATGAGAAAAAGCATGGCATATCGCAAAGTGATTTATACCAAATGTTTGCTTATGCAAATAAATACGAGATAAAGGAAATTTATCTTATTTATCCTCTATGCGAGAGAACTTTTGACTTAAGAGAGAAATTAAAAACTAAAGATATTAAGTTTTTAGCACAAGGTTTTTTAAAAGCTTGCGATGAACATGTAAAGCTTAAGGTATTTTTTGCACCTTTACCTTTTTAAAACAAGTAATCTTGATCTAGTTTCCATTTTTGCGCAATGCTTTTGTCAAGTTTATGGCAGTTTCTAAACATTTTATGCATATAATCAACTTTACTTGTATCCCAATTAGATAAGTCTTGATTAAAATTAACGCAATTTTCAAACATAAAATCCATATTTTTTACTTTAGAAATATCCCAACTCGATAAATCCTGATTAAAATTTTCACAACCTTCAAACATTGAAGCCATGTTTTTTACATTTGAAACATCCCAATATTTTAATCCTTTAAAATCACTTCTTGTAGAATTTTTAAATAATTCGCTCATATCTGTGATAAAGCGGGTGTCTATATCTTTTAAATTAATTTCATCTTCAATCAACTCTTTTAACTCATCTTTTGTTTTTGGGTGATAATTTTTTAAAGATAAAATTTTCGTGTAAATATAATATAAAAATACTATACCTATAAGAATTGCTCCGATTATTAATATAGCACCAATTATGAAAGAGAAGACAAGCATAACAACATCGATATTATAGTATATTAAAAGCCCTATTCCTACGATTGCTCCAATTATGAGTGTTGGGATTAATATAAATAAAGCTAAACCTAGCCATAATTTCCAAAAAGCTAAGAGTAAAAGTATAAATATCATTATTCCTACGATAGTCCAAATCATATTATTCCTAATTAATTATATTAATTTTATTATATTGATTATTTATTGATAAGTGATTAATATATTTTGCTATATTTTTAAAAATAAAATTATAGAAGGCAATATGAATCACGAATTTTATATGAATTTAGTCATAGATGAAGCTTGGAAATATCAGCTTTTAACCTACCCCAATCCAGCCGTAGGTTGTGTGATCTTAGACAAAAATGGCAAAATTTTAAGCATAGAAGCACACAAAGAAGCAGGCAAGGCTCATGCAGAACTTGAAGCAGTGAGTAAAGCCTTAAAAGCACTTAATCCAAATTTAGATTTACCACAAAATGCAAACGATTTGCATGAGTTTATTTGTCAAAATCATCAGGGGTTGTTAAAAGGCGCTAGTGCTTATGTGAGTTTAGAACCTTGCAATCATCAGGGTAAAACCCCACCTTGTGCGAAACTTTTTAGCACGCTTGGTTTTAGTGAAGTTTTTATCGCTACTAAAGATGAGCATAAGCTTGCAAGCGGTGGGGCAGAGTTTTTAAAAGATCAGGGTATAAAAGTTCATATGGGAATTTGCGAGCAAAGAGCCAAAGAGCTTTTAAAACCTTTTTTAAAATGGCAAAAATCAAGTTTTAAATTTTTTAAACTAGCTCTTTCTTTAAATGGCTCTGCTTATGGCAAAATCGTAAGTTCTAAAGCAAGTAGAACCTATGCTCACGCATTACGCTCAAAGCTTGATTTGCTAGTAGTAGGTGGAGAAACTATAAGGCATGATAGGCCTATTTTAGATGCAAGGCTAGCTCAAGCTAAAGCACCAAATTTATGCATACTAAGCCGTCAAAATTTAGAAAGTTTTGATTTAAACATTCCTTTATTTAGCGTAGCTGAAAGAGAAATTTTTACAAGCATTCCTAGTGAAGCAAAGCTCATCATGTATGAGGGCGGGGAGAATTTTTTAAAAGCCTTTAAAGATGAGTTAGATATGCTTTTGATTTTTTCAAGCTCGAATTTAAATACCTTTGAAAATGTTAAGTTAGATTTAAAGCTAAAGCCTTTATACAAAGGCTTTTTAGAAAATGATACTTATGGATTTTATGAGATTATTAAATCTTAGTAGATTTTTTGTGAGCTTACTTGTGTGAAAAATTGCGCTAAAGTGTTAGCAAAAAAGCTAGCACTTTGCTCTTCTAATCGTTTTAAAAACTTATCTATAGCATCTTCTTTTTGCCAGATAGGGTTTTGCACTTTGGCTAGTTTTTCTAACTCTTTTTTGGCTTGCTCGTAATTGCCTATTTTATCAATGAGTTTTAATTTTAAAGCCTCATTTGCTAAAAATACTTTCGCATCAGCCCATGAGCTTGTTTGATTTAAATCTAGCTTGCGATTTTTAGCGACAAATTGTGTGAAAAGCTCATAGCTTTGATTAGCTAAATTTTGCAAAAAGTCTTTTTCATCTTTGCTCCATTTACGCATGAAAGTTCCTGTTTCTTTATAGCTTCCTGCTTTGATGGTTTGCTCATTTATACCAAGTTTTTGTGCAAGCTCACTTACTTCAAAGCCTTGCATAATTACCCCAATAGATCCTACAAAGCTAGCAGGATTAGCGATGATCATATCAGCTCCTACTGCGCTTAGGTAGCTTCCACTTGCTATAGTTCCACCTGCATAGACTACCACAGGTTTTTTAGCTTTAAGATCTTGTATAGCTAAAGCTATTTCCATGCTTGGTGCAAAAGCTCCACCAGGACTATCTATAAAAAGCAAAACCCCTTTTATAGCTTTATCATCTTTGACTTTGTAAATTTGTTCTAAAAGATTGCTCGCATCGCTAATTTCACCTTTAAGATTAATTTGAGCTAGGTTTGCATTAGAAAGTTTGGCATTATCCCCGCTTGGAGTAAGGATCAAAAACACGATAAACAAAAACACAAAGGTTTTAAAATAAGTGTTGATATAAGAAATGGTTTTTCCAATTCCTTTAAAAAATGATTTTATAATCTGCATTCTTTTCCTTTTTAAGTTGTTTAATCAAAAATTAAATCCAAAATTTGACACCAAATTAACATTATACTGATTTTTATAAATTTCATTTAATAATTTTATATCAAAAAAGAATGTTTTATTTGGTTTGAAATTTAGTCCAAGGTTAATGTTGAGTAAGTTAGTATCTAAATCATAGTATTGTTTAAATTTTTGATTTTTAAAATCAATAAAATTTGCATTATTGCTTATCTTTTTTCCTGTTAATCTTTTTTCATACAATATAGAACCTGTTATAGTATTTTTATTTTCATCTAAATTTGGTAATACATAAGAAGAAGTAATCCCTAAAACTAAAGATGTGCTGTTGTGTTTTATGCTATCGTAAGATTTTGAAAAAATTCCACCGCTTTCACTAAATGCATTTTGTTGAAAATAATTGTAATTAAAATATACCAAAGGAGTTAAATTTAAATTTTTATTATAACTAAATTCTTTTGCTACACCTAATTGGGTAGAAGTTATCAATCCATTATATGTTCCTTTTAAAGTATCTGAATTTAGTATATATCTTTGCATGTTGCTTGAGTATAATCCTATGCCAATACCGCTTAAAATTTTAAAATTTTCTAAATTCAAAATATAATTGCTTGATAAATTTGCGTTTTTTGTTTTGATATTAGATGTTGAAAAATCAACATTAGAATATGAAGTACTTAAATGCGTTGCGAACATTGAAGAATTAATTTCTTTTCCTACGCTAAGATTGAGTCCATAGGAGCTTCCATGAAAATCATTACCATATATTTTTTTAAAACTAGGTCCCATTTGGAAGATATATGTTTGATTATCATAAAAATTAAAATTAGCTACATCACTTTGATATAATAAATTTGTCGGATAAGTATTACTAGCTAATCTAATATCCTCCATAGGTGTATTTATGAAAGTTGGATTAAGAGTCGAGAGCATGTTATTTTGTCCGAAATTACTGTAGGTGTTTAATAATTGGATTGAATTGGATAAATAATCATTTGATTCCAAGCTTTTTAGACTACTTTGAACGATTTTTTTATCTGCATTATCTAGTAAAATAAAATAATTTTTATAGTTTTCATTTAAGTTATCCATCATTCTAATGCTTCTTAATACTTGTCCTATGGTGCTATTTTGAGTATTATATGCATTGTTTTTTATAATAGGCTTGACTATTATTTGAGAGTTATCATGCTCAGGTTTTGGCTCAGGTTTTGGTTCAGGTTTTGGTTCAGGTTTTGGTTCAGGTTTTGGTTCAGGTTTTGGTTC